>CAJQQJ010000123.1 GCA_905480445.1 uncultured Alphaproteobacteria bacterium
ATGCCGTAATCGCTGACTTTGAAATCAAGAATGTCGCGGTAAAAGGGCAGAAGCCCAGTCGCATCCTTTACATGTAAGACCGCATGCCCCATCCCAAGAGGACCAGTGTTGAAGCCAGAAATGGCTCTACCTGGAACAAAAGCTTCCTTGGAAATTTCTGGCTTCCAAAACAATTCACTGCGGTTGCCATCTGGGTCTTTGAAATAGATCAATTCAGAAACGAAACGCCGATCACAAAGCTCTTTTGTTCCCATGGACACAGCCGTCCCAGCTTGCTCTAAGCGAGCCGCATAGCTTTGAAGATCGTCTTTGGATTCAACCTCCCAGCCCATGAAGGCCAAGGTCTCGCCGGGCTCATCTGAGACAACAAAGCGTTGCTTCCAATCATCCATTCGAAATGAAATGTTTTTGCCAGCCTGATCGACTTTCTGCATCCCTAGAAAGCCGCTCGCGAAATCAGTCCAATCGCACAACCGGTCAGAGCGAACGCCCAGATATCCAAGTGTCGTTATTGCCATAATGCCTCTTTATGTTCCGGATACAAGTTAAGGCAATTGCAGAAATTTTCTAGTCCTTACGGAACACTCTGAACGTAGCACTGCCCCAGGCATAAACAATGCCGTCATCATCAAATATTTTCCCTTCGGAAGATGCAATTGTTCGACCGACGGAGATCACCCGTCCTTCAGCCTGATAGGTTTTGTTGGACTCTGGCGCTTTTAGCATCTTAGTTTGCAAGTCAATCGTGACTGCATGAGCACCATCAGCCAGCGCAGAATTCACGGCAAAGCCCGTAATCGTGTCCATGACAGTTGCTAAATACCCGCCATGAACATTACCGGTCGTGTTTATATGTTGATCATCAGGCGTCGCCACGATCTGAGCGAAACCATCATCAACATGGATTGGATTGATATTCATGGTTACAAACATAGAAGGCAGCGGAAGTTCTCCCGCTGCCCACTTTTGCAATTTTTCTCTGGTGTCCATTAAGCCTTCACACGTTCGGACTTTGGATCCCACATTGGCTTCAATGAGACTTCCGCCTCAAACAACTCGCCGGCGACATCAACTTCGAACTTGCCGGAATTTAGATAGTCGAGCGTAACACCTTCTTCATTAGAGATGTACACCAAGGCAACCGACCCATCCAGCATATGCCCGTACATGGCAGACGTTGTTTCACCAACCTGGACACCGTTACGATAGACCGGCTCATCATGGTAAAGCATTGGCCCTGAGTCTTTCAGCTTGATCTGAACCATCCGGCGCTTGAGCACGCCCTCTGCTTTCTTCTCAACCAATGCATCACGCCCAATGAAACCACCGTTCTTGCCAAGCTTCACGGCAAAACCGAGCCCAGCCTCATAAGGTGTGTCTTCTTCAGCAATATCATCACCAAAGTGACGGAAACCTTTCTCCATGCGTAGAGAATTGAGTGCGTGCATACCAGCAGGTTTCAAACCAAAGGCCTGCCCTGCATCTCTCAAGACTTCGTAAACGCCGACAGCGAACTCTGTAGGTACATAAAGTTCCCACCCCAACTCACCAACGTAGGTAATACGAGAAGCACGAACGCGGGCAAAGCCAAGGTCAATTTCCTGACTTGTACCAAATGGAAAGTCTTCATTGGAAAGCGATACGTCAACCAGCGGCTGAAGTAGCTCGCGGGACTTGGGGCCCATCAAACCAAAGATCGCAGTGCCAGAGGAAACATCGGTAGCGAAACAATGTGCATCCGCTGGGGTATGTTTTCTAAGCCAAGCCATATCGCGTGTTTGACCAGCGCCAGCGGTCACAACCATGAACTCAGTTTCACTAAGGCGGGTAACAGTCAAATCCGCCTCAATGCCACCGCGCTCATTACACCACTGAGTGTAGACGATCTTGCCAGGTGCCACCGCCATGTCATTGGCTGAAATCTTATTCAGCACTTCTTCGGCGTCACGACCTTGTACAAGAAATGCCGCGAAAGACGACAGATCAAACAAGCCAACATTTTCACGAACGTTGCGATGCTCTTCAGCAGAGTACTCAAACCAGTTCTGACGGCCCCAGCTGTAGTCATATTTTGGCTCAACACCTTCAGGTGCAAACCAGTTCGGGCGCTCATAACCAGCGACTTCTCCAAAACATGCGCCCTCTTCAGCAAGCAAATGATGGATTGGTGAGCGGCGAACACCACGACCTGTTTCAGCCTGGCGGAATGGAAAGTGATCAGCGTAGAGTAATCCTAGGCTCTCCTCGGCGCGAACACGGGTGTATTCTTTGTTCTTTTGGAAAGGCATGACACGGCGAATATCGACGTCCCAAAGATCAATCGGCGGATGGCCGTCTTTGATCCAATCTGCCAAAACTTTACCAGCACCGCCAGCAGATTGAATACCAATGGAATTGAAACCGGTACCAACAAAGAAGTTGTTCAGTTCAGGGGCTTCACCGAGGTAATAGCGAACGTCAGGCGTAAAGGATTCAGGCCCGTTGAAGAACAACTGGATGCCTGCCTGTTCCAAGGCTGGTACACGATTCAGTGCTGCCATCATCACTGGCTCAAAATGGTCCCAGTCTTCAGATAAGCTCGTAAATTCAAAGTCTTCCGGTATTGGGTGCACATCCCAAGATTTAGCATTTCCTTCAAAGGCGCCCAGCATGAGTTTGCCAGTATCCTCTTTATAGTAGGCACAACCGTCGGGATCACGAAGCACAGGTAGGTCACGGTACATGCCCTCCATTGGTTCCGTTACGATGTAGAAATGCTGACAGGCATGCAATGGGATAGTCACGCCCACGGATTTACCGATATCGCGGGACCACATTCCGGTACAAAGTGCTACATACTTGGCTTCGATCGTACCTTCGTCGGTTACAACGCCAGTCGCCTTTTCACCATCAGTCAAGATCTTCGTGACTTTGCAATTCTCGATGATTTTAGCGCCGCCGGCGCGAGCGCCCTTCGCCATAGCCTGGGTCGTATCAATTGGGTTGGTCGAACCGTCATTTGGCAAATGGACACCACCAACCAAGTCATCAGTGTTAACCAGCGGCCAGAGCTCTTTGATTTGCTCATTTACCAGTGTGTGCACTTCTAGCCCATATGACTTAGCCATAGCAGCCGTCCGCTTGAGCTCTTCCATCCGGCCATCGTTAGTTGCTACCGATACAGATCCACGCTGCAAATAACCAGTAGCCTGCCCAGTTTCAGTCTCCAGCTGTTCGTACAATTCGGTCGTATACTGCGCTAGATTCGTGAGATTCTTGGTTGCTCTTAGCTGTCCAACCAGGCCTGCTGCGTGCCATGTTGTACCAGAAGTGAGGGTTTTTCGGTCCAGAAGCACGACATCGTTTATACCAATTTTGGTCAAGTGGTAGGCCAAAGAGGTCCCCATAACTCCACCACCAATGATAACGACTTCTGCTTTTGTTGGGATTGATCTCGCCATTCCCCTTGTCCTCCAGATAAAACCGACGTTTTCGGTCGTTTATGAAACAGTTAAACGCTTACAAAAGTGGCGCTTGAATTAGTAGCTAAAGGGGCTCCTGAAGGACAAGTCAAGAGGACAAAATTGGTCACTAATTGTGGTTCGCCGCCTTCACTCAATCTGGCTCTATGACTGCGACGAGTTGTCTGTTCAAAGGCGCTCATCATTCACCCAAGAATAAAAGAGATTTACCATGTTGATTGGTGTTCCAAAGGAAATCAAGAACCGTGAGTATCGTGTCGGGCTGACACCTGGTTCTGTCAAAGAATACGTCGCTAACGGTCACGAAGTTATTGTTGAGAAGAACTGTGGCGAAGGCATTCGCATGACGGACGCGGACTATTTGGCCGCTGGCGCAAAAGTCCTCGACACACGCGAAGAGATCTTCGCCAAAGCAGACATGATCGTAAAAGTGAAAGAGCCTCAGGCAGACGAATGCGCTTTGCTTCGCCCTGGTCAGATCCTCTACACTTACCTTCACCTGGCACCCGATCCTGCACAGACAGCGGCGCTCGTAAAGTCTGGTGCGATCTGTATTGCTTATGAAACAATTACAGACCGCAATGGCGGTTTGCCTTTGTTGGCGCCTATGTCTGAGGTTGCCGGTCGTATGGCAGTCCAAGCTGGTGCTCACTACCTCGAGCGCGCTCATGGTGGCCGTGGTCTTCTTCTCGGCGGTGTCCCTGGTGTTGATTGCGGTAAAGTCACAATCATCGGCGGCGGTATGGTTGGCACAAACTCAGCAATGATGGCCGTTGGCCTTGGTGCTGAAGTGGTTATCCTTGATCGCTCGCTTGACGTTTTGCGTCGTCTCGAATCACAGTTCGGTGCCTCCGTTAAGACAATCTATTCGTCCAAAGACAGCCTTGATGAGCACGTTACAACAGCCGACCTTGTTGTTGGTGGTGTTTTGATCCCAGGTGCAGAAGCACCAAAGCTTGTCACTCGTGAACACATCAAGGCTATGCAGCCTGGTTCTGTCATCGTTGACGTTGCTATTGACCAAGGCGGTTGTGTCGAAACAGCAAAAGCCACAACCCATGACGACCCAGTCTATGTCGTTGATGAAGTTGTTCACTACTGTGTGGCCAACATGCCAGGCGGTGTTCCAAGAACATCAACCTTCGCATTGAACAACGCGACACTTCCTTTTGGTTTGGCTATTGCTAACAAAGGTTGGAAGCAAGCCCTAGGCAGTAACGCTCACTTGCTCGAAGGTCTAAACGTGGCTGACGGCAAGGTAACATACCAAGCGGTTGCAGAAGAGTTGGGCTACGACTACGTGCCAGCGAATTCTTTGACGAACTAAGCTATTTGCCGAATACAATAGGGATTGAGGGAGCTTTGGGCTCCCTCTTTTCGTTAAGGTCTAAGGCAGTCTTCTAGGACGTTGAAGAAACGATCAATATCAGCTTCATCATTGTAAACATGCGGTGCAATTCGTACTGCTGTCCCTCTCACAGATATGATGACTTTTGCCACAGCCATTTTTGCGGCGATGGCTTGCGGGTCTTGCCCATTCAAACGGATGCCTAACATGTGAGGTGAGCGTGCCTGCTTCGGTGCGACTGATAGGCCAAGCGTTATCGCCGCGTCCGCTGCCTTATCGGTTAGGTTCTCCAGATAGTCGGCAACTGCATGTACTGACCATTTCTCGAAAAGTTCAAGCGAAGCGATGGCCATTGGCGTGAGCGCGAAGTTAGATCGCTCGCCTTGGTCATAACGCTCCGCTCCTGGACCATAATCATCAACATAATCAACGAGACCAGCGAAATTGTCAGATCCTTTACGTGTGATCCAATTCTCCTCCAATGGTATCCCATTCTGACGTTTTGGAGCCGAATAAAGATAGCCGTAACTGTATGGACCCAACAGCCACTTGTAGACAACAGTGACCACAAAATCTGGCTGGATTAGAGAAACGTCAAAAGGCATAACACCAAGTGATTGCGTACCGTCAATTACCAGCGCAGCACCAACAGCTTTGCAAGCCCTAGAAACTTTCGCCAGATCTATGACCGATCCATCAGTCCAATGGACATGTCCAACAGCAACAAGAGCCGTATTCTCATCAATGAACTCAACAATTGAGAGCGCCCAGTCATAATCATCACGCCGCTTGGCAAACTTAATTTCGGCCCCAGTTTCTCGAGCTTTTCGACGCCAAGCATAGACGTTGGATGGGAACTGTTCATCCAAAAGCACAATTGATTGCCCTTTTTTGACGACCAAGTTCTTTGCAGCTGTCGCTATGCCGTAGGAGGCTGAAGGCGCAATCGAAATGTCATCTGATTTCGCGCCAATAATCGAGGCAAAAAGTGCCTTTGACCGAACGACATCAGGAAAGAAGTTAGCCGTGGGCATAGACCAGGGATGTTGCTTGACCTGAATGCCTCTTTGCCCTGCCACTACCGTTTCATTTGGCAATGGCCCCATGTAGGCGCAGTTTAGATAAGTGACATCGCTTGGGATATCAAAGAGGTTCTTTTGACATTCAGGCATGGTTATTGAAGGTCGTAGAGCGCATCTTCGAGATGATCCAAGCGATCGTGTCCCCAAAAGATCTCGTCACGCAGAACGTACGAAGGTGCTCCAAAGACGCCTCTACGGATGGCTTCGGCTGTATTGTCTTCGAAAGCACGGCCCGTAGATTGGGCTGCTTCCCATACCGGCTCAAAAGGCACATCATTTTCTTCTGCTATTTCCCGAAGCGTTACCACTTCCGCGATGTTTTTTTCTTCTGACCAAACAGCTCGAATTATAGAAAAGCTGAGCGGGCCCATAGGATAGCCGGCTTCTTGAGCAGCAATTAGGAACTTTGATGCAGGCAGTGGATCGGTTGGCCAGTGCGCTGGGTCAACATTGAGGTGCAGCTTGGCACGTCGAGCCACGCGCACCAGATCCATTTTTCTGTAGGCCTGACGCGAGGGATGTCTCTTTGGCGGTGGTGTACCGCCAGTTTCGCTAAACATTTTGAAAACATCCAGCGGCTTATGCACAACGGTCGCACCATACTTGGCTGCTATCACATCAAGGCGGTTATCAGCCAGATAGGTAAATGGAGAAAGAACAGAATAGAAATAGTCGATCTGATAAGCCACGGTTTTCTCCGTTAGGATTGTTCAAAATTGATCGCAACGCCAAAGGCCGCATCGGCACTGATCTGCAAGCTATTGTCGACGACTTTGTAGGGGACTTCGTTGGCATTCAGCAAAGTCTGTGTTTCTGCCAAGTCCGAAACGACGACAGAGAAGGAACTGAAACAGGGTCCTGAGTAACTAGAACTCGGCTGTCCTTGCTCAACCACCAAACCACCTCTGGATAGAGCAAGTTTATAGCCCAGATCATTTTCTTGAAGGTTTTCAGCGCCCAGCAGTTTTTCAAAGAAGCTCTTCTGTACGCCAGGATCATTACTGTTGATTACAAGGTCACCAATTTGAAGGGCACCATTTGCGTGATTTTGATAATCAGGCTTCCAGAAATATTCCGGCGCACCCTGGTGGCATGTGAAGAAAGCCAACTCAGGCATTGATGGATCAGTTGCAAAAGCCAACGAGAATGACACCTCTACTGAACTGCCATCCGGTTGCTTGGCCTGACGAGTGAAATCAAAAGGCTGATAATTCCCAATGCCTTTTTCAGCAAAGCCGTCTCTGTCGCCCCGAGAATCAAAGCCTTCGAAAACCAACATGGAGAGGCCAAATCGTTGGCTCAGAAAGTCTTGGTTATGTTGACCGAAGGAAAAGAAATGGTCGCCATGAGGCATCAAGAGTTCAGGGCGTGTAACGGTCAGTACTTCCAGGAAAGCACCATCAAATTGCACTAGGAAGTTTGATGTACCCCAATCATGATGGCCAGTCGGTGTGGTCTTGAAACCCAACCGCTCATAGAAAGCTCTCGCTTCCTCTAAATCCGGCACACAAAGAACCAGGTGATCAATACCAAGCTTCATGAGGCTGGAACTGCTTCTCTCGTGAAGACCCAATCTTTTTCGTTCGATAAGTCTTCGCGGAATTCGTAACCAGCAACGTTGAATGACTTTAGGGCAGACGGGTTGTTGAATTGATTGTCCGCGATGTAACGCGCCATCATCCCCCTCGCCCGCTTTGCCGTAAAGCCGATCATCTTGGCAACACCATCTTTAATCTCTTTGAATTGCGGTGTCACCACTGGGCCTTCCAGCGATTTAAGTTTCACTGCTGAGAAATATTCAATAGAGGCAAGGTTGATCAAGGTGCGATCAGCGTGGCCTTTGCTATCATCATTGATGGCTTCAGCAATTTTGGTCCCCCAAAATTCATAGAGATTTTCTTTGCGTTGGTATTTGAGCTTGGTACCCATTTCTAGGCGGTAGGGCTGAATACGATCCAAGGGTCTTAAAAGACCATAGAGTCCTGAGAGAATTCTCAAATGATCCTGTGCAAAGTTCAGGGCCTCTTCGCTCGCTGTATCAGCATCAAAACCAATATAGGTGTCGCCGCGAAAAGCAAAGATAGCCTCCTTCGCCGTATCCGGCGTTTCATTGGCAACGAAATGCTGAAATCGCTCATAGTTTAGATCTGCCAAAGTTGGGCTAATCGACATCATCTGTTGTAGCTTCTTGCGGCTCAATCTAGCAGCAGCCTTTGAAAGCAGAGCCGTATCGCCCAAGAAGCGAGGTTCAGTCTTCGTTGGTCCTTCGATTTCAATTTCGAAATTCAATGATTTCGCTGGTGAAACAACAGCAAGCATCGCCTTGGCTCCAAGAATAAAGGTTCGGATTCTTATTTAGACCACTGCAGCCGGAATTTCTATGCTCGATAGTACATTTATCTGTTAGTAAAAGCGCCAAACAACAGGAGGCAGCGATGTACAAAATCTATCAAGAATTCGCCGAGGAACTGGCAACCTTTGCCAAGCCAGTCGTCAACCAGTACTTTCGCACGGTCCTTGAAGTCGAAGACAAGGCCTCGATGAACAACACGCCAGTCACAGCGGCAGACAAAGAAATCGAACGTCTGATCCGAGCCCAGATTGAGCAACGGTTTCCAGATCACGGCATCTATGGTGAAGAGCACGGAAAAATGGGCATTGACCGTGATTTCGTCTGGGTCATCGACCCCATCGACGGCACACAAGCCTTCATCTTAGGCATGCCAACCTTCGGCACGTTGATCGGTCTTATGCACAAAGGCTTGCCTGTAGCGGGCGTAATTGCAATGCCAGCATTAGGCGATCTGTGGTCCGCATCAAGTGGCGGCTCCAGTCTCTTCAATGGTTCCGTCAATAAAACGTCGACTGCCCAAAATCTCGAAGAAATACAACTCGTCAGCACCAGCATTGACATGTTTGATGGCGATGATCTCGATGCTTTCAATCGACTGAGTGACGTCTGCAAACGTCGTCGCTTCGGTGGTGATTGCTTTAGCTATGGATTGCTAGCATCCGGCCACATTGATTTGGTTGTCGAGGCTGACCTACAGCCATACGACTATATAGCGCTCATTCCAGTTATCGAACAAGCGGGCGGCGTCATCTCAGATTGGGATGGCCACCCCTTACATTTGGGCTCTGATGGCAGGGTTGTTGCGGCTGCGACAAGACAATTGCACGAATCTGCCTTGAAAGTCCTTGCCGGATAATGTTAGGCACCGGAAACTTTTCATCTAACTCAAACAGAAAGATCTTATCATGGCCGATAGCGTTGGTGCTTCCCATATTCTCCTCATGTACGCAGGTTCTTCCCGCTCATCTGCAACACGCAGCAAAGATGATGCCTTGACTGAAATCCAAGGCTACAAGCAAATGATCGATGATGGCATCGAATTCGAAGCCCTTGCACGCGCTAACTCAGATTGCCCATCCGGTAAAGACGGCGGTGCATTGGGCGTTTTCGGCAAAGGCCAGATGGTTCCTGAATTCGAACAGGCCGCTTTCAACATGAACGTTGGTGAAGTCAGCGGTGTTGTCGAAACATCATTCGGCTACCACCTGATCAAGCGCACTAGCTAATCAATACGATCTGTTAAACAGTCATCCCTCCCCGTGAGCGATGACTGTTTGAGATCTTTCTCAGTCCTTCCAGATTGGCCGATTTAAAGTGAAGACATTTTCGGCTGCTGCATATTCCATGTAACCAAGTCTGGCCAAAGGCTGGATCTTGTTAGTGTCGATGATACCGTCCACCAAAACATCGTCATCAATATGGACCCCTACAACCAGACCGATAATGGCAGTCACCTTCATTCCTGGATGGCTGTTCGGCACGTCCAAGATCTGATGAACCTTGCACTCAAATGCAATCGGGGATTCAGCAACACGCGGCGCGGACACCAAATTGCTGGCTGCTTTCGTTAATCCCGCGAACTCAAACTCATCGATATGAGAAGGCGCATTGATCGACGTTGCATTCATAGCATCTGTCAGTGATTTCGGCACCATACTGTACACAAACTCCCCAGATACTTCGACGTTGTTTTGTGAATCTTTTTTACCAATAGACGAAAAGATCACCACTGGCGGACGGTCATTCAGCATCTGAAAGAAGGAGTAAGGCGCCAGATTAGCCTTGCCATCTGCGTCCAGCGAAGAAATCCAGCCAATCGGCCTAGGGGCGACACAGGCCTTTAATGGACTGTGCGGCAAACCATGGGATTCTTTCTCAGGCTGGTAAAACATAGGTGATCATTCCACTTCCAAGCTTATGTGTTGTTGCGCCGATGACACGGCATTGAATAAAAGGCTGCATATCGGGCGAACAGAATAAACTAAAGAGCAATTCCATCGAATTTGATGTAAATAGTGCGCAAATTGGGATTTCCCGATGATTCATTGCAAATTGCAAAACGTTTTTTATTTTAGAAACCGGATATGTTGGTTCATAGACTCTTAACTCTCGCTTTCTTGTTCACTGCATCTGCCCTGCTCTCTTCTTGTGAAGTCAGCAACTTGTCAACTGGCGGCGGTGCCACTGAAGTAGGCCAAGCTGACAAAGATGGTTACCTTGCGGGACACCTCTCCGGAAATCTAGATCGGCCAGAGGGTTTCACAAGCCCCGACATGCAAGCAATCAAAGCTCTCTACGCCAACAAAGGAAATGCCTTTATCTGGCGCGGTCGTCGCGGATGGACCAATCGTGCAAAAGCTGCCTTCGCTGCCTTACAAAATGCTGATCAGGAAGGCCTCAGTGCAGCGCAGTATTTAGGCATCGTTTACGGACTGCCGGAAACTAAAAAGCCAAGTTTGATTGCTGATGCTGAGTTGAGACTTAGCAAGGCCATGTTGGCTTATGTCAGAGATGTGCGACACGGTCGATTCAACACGCGCAGCAAGTTCGACCCAGTTGCCGTGCTGTCCAACGGTCTTGGTGCCAATAACTTTGGTGGCTGGTTATCAGCCTTACCCCCCATCGGTAAAACCTACCAGGAACTGAAGTTGGCTTTGTCCGGTAGCTATGGCTCAATTAGTGAAAAGCAACGCAAAAAGATCCTTGTGAATATGGAGCGTCAACGCTGGCGTCCAGAAACAGTCGGCGGACGAAGAATCCGAGTGAACATTGCTGGACAGGAATTGGAAGCTTTCCACAACGACCGCGTTCAGTTGACTATGAACGTCGTTGTCGGGCGAAGCAGTCGTAAGACTCCTGCCTTGGAAGACCAAGTTGTAAATCTCAAGTTCAGCCCTGATTGGTCTGTGCCGGAAACAATCATGGAAAAAGACTATCTTCCGAGACTTAAGCAAGATTCAGATTACGCGAGCAAAAAGGGCTTCAAAGTTTACAAAAACGGAAAGAAAATCGATGCCAGCAAGGTTGATTGGGCGAAAGCTAATTTCAAGGACTATCACTTCCGCAAACCGCCGGGCAAAGGCAATCCACTCGGCGGCGTGAGGTTCTCACTCACAAATGGCCAAGGCATCTATCTTCATGACACCATTGGCAGAAACCAGTTCAACAAAGATATCCGCTATGACAGTTCCGGTTGTGTCAGGGTTCAAAACGCACCGGCGTTGGCCTCCTGGATCATGCAAGGACAATCAAGCCCTATGAGTGAGGGAGAGATCAAGGCCGCAATGACACAAAAGAAATCAACCTTTAAAAATCTAGATACACCTATTCCAGTATCTCTGATGTACCTGACAGCTTGGGTGGACGGCGCAGGTCAGCTTCGCTTTGCTAAAGACTCCTACGGCCATGATAGATGGTTGATGCGAAAAATGGGTCTCTAGAAAAGATTCTCTGGCAGGTAAAAATAACGAAAGTTATGCCAGGCTCGCGGAACCGCAGTTGGATCAAACTGCCAACCGGAAAGTTCTTTCTTCGCGGCCGGTACTTCTTGTTTAACTGCCAGCCAAGTTGATTTGGCCGTTCCAGTCAAACCTTTCTTCGTAGGTAATGCTATCTCATTCGACCAACTCTTGGCCTGTTGGCTTGTGTCTTTGCCGTAGAGTGCCGTTGCCCAAACAGAGTCTTCAAGACTGTATCCAAAACCGTCAACCTTATCGCGTACCTCAGCACAAGCAGAGGCCTCACGGCAATCGAACCCGTCCTGGGTGCAAGCCGAAAGTGCAGCTGTCGAAGCAATAAAGAGAAGTGGGAAAAAATATTTCC
>CAJQQJ010000124.1 GCA_905480445.1 uncultured Alphaproteobacteria bacterium
GCTTCGTCTATTTGGAAGCCCAGGTTGCAGGATTGCCAGTTGTTGCTTTGAACACTGCCGGCGTTCCTGAGGTTGTTGCTCATGGAGAGACCGGCCTTCTCGCTGACGAAATCGATCCATTTGACTACGCACGACAGTTAGAAAGATTGATTAGCGCCGAGAACCTGCGTGGCAGGCTCGCCGCCAACGCCGCACAAAGAGTGCGTGAACGTCACAGCAAGTCAAAAGCGATCCAAATACTAAAAAATAACCTCGAAAGCTTGGTTTTATGACAGAGCTGTTTGTCATCCGTCACGCTGTCACTGACTGGAACAATGAAAAGCGGTTCCAAGGACACAGCGATATTCCCATTAACACCGCAGGCCGCGAGGAGATCTCACGCTACCAATTGCCTATGAATTGGATTGAAGCAGAACTGTTATCCAGCCCTTTGAGCAGAGCGAGAGAAACTGCTAAAATTCTTTGTCAACGAACACCGAAGATCGACAATGCTCTTATGGAGATGAATTGGGGTTTGTGGGAAGGTCGAACTTACGCGGAGCTCAAGGCTGAGTTAGGTGTTGAATTGACAAAAAATGAAGATCGCGGCTTGGACTTACGCCCTGTAGAAGGCGAAAGCCCACGCGAAGTCTGCCAACGCTTGAAACCTTGGTTCAAACAACTCAGTACGTCCGCAGACAACAAATTTGTCGCCGTCACACACAAAGGGATTATCAGAGCCATGATGACCATGGCCTACGATTGGGACATGATGGGGAAGGCCCCGGTTAAGTTACAACGCTATGCTGGCCACCACTTCAAAATTGATCAAAGTGGGGAAATCGTTGCAATAGAAATGAACGTTCCTTTTAGGATCCGTACAAGTGACTGAAACAAAAAGGCTTTCTGTCTTCATCTATGTCACTCACCTGCTGGGATCGGGACACCTTTCTCGGGCTCTTGCCATCGCCGAAGCCTGTTACGCTCAAAAGATGAAGGTTACACTCGCTACTGGCGGCTTTCCAACACACAAGCTGAAAGATCGCCCATTCGATATAGTCCAGCTTCCACCCTGTAAGATTAAAGGCACTGATTTTTCAACCTTGTACGACGAGAATGACGACATTGTTGACGACGACTGGCGGAGCAACAGAACAGGGGAGTTACTAGCGGCCTTAATTGCTACAAACACAGATATCATTATCACTGAGCTCTTTCCTCTCGGACGGCACCAAATGAAGTTTGAGCTTGAGCCATTCTTACAGCTAGCTCAAAAGCTCACTCCGGCTCCAACCCTACTCTGTTCTGTGCGTGATATTCTACAACCACCATCAAAACAGAAAAAAATTACACGGGCTGAAACCTATCTGGAAGACTTCTACGATGGGCTTCTGGTTCATGGTGACTCTAATGTAGCCCTCCTAGCCAATTCATTTCCGTTGAAGGCTGGCCTTTTAGAAACCGCTCATTACACGGGCTATATCTTTGATGGAAAAAAACCGCAGAAGAACAAAGACCCAAAAACAGAAATCATTGTGTCAGCTGGTGGCGGTGCCGCCGGCACAAGGCTTTATGAAACCGCTGTTGAGGCGTCGAAAGTCGGACCTAAGGGCTATGTTTGGCGCTTGTTGGTAGGAAAAGGCCTGCCTCAAGCTTTCTTCGACAAATTGTTAGCCGAAAGCCATGCAGGTTTGATCGTGGAATGGGCAAGGCCCGATTTCCCAGAGTTGCTGGCCAACGCAGCTCTTTCAATCAGCCAAGCAGGCTACAACACCATGTTAGATATCGTAAACGCCCGGGTCCGCTCCATCACTGTACCCTTTTCGGATGGCGGTGAGTTGGAGCAAGAAATGCGCGCTAAGCTTTTCGAGAAGGCTGGATATACCAGCGTACTGGCAAATGCTGAACTGAATGCACGAAGCCTAAGCAAGACAGTGGATGCCTCATTGGTGCGTCCTGTCAAAGACAAACAAACGTTAAACCTTGAAGGCTCTCGAGGCACCGCGCAAATCATCAAACAGCTTTGGGAGGATAAACAGAAAAATGTGTGACTGGTCTCCCGTATATGCAGAGTTGGACCGTTGGTTAACATCAGGGAAAGTGGCAAACTTCTGGTGGCGCGACGATGACGCAATTGAGCAAACGCCACAGTTGGAAAACCTTCTTAAACTGTGCGATGCCAAAGAAACCCCAATCACCCTTGCGGTCATACCAGCTTACGCCGTCACGGAACTTGCGGAACAGACAGAAGTCCGCGGGCATATCTCGATCGCCGTTCATGGCTACTCTCACCAGAATTACGCGCCCAAAACCGAAAAAAAGCGAGAGCTTGGTCTCCACAGAGAAAGTCTGATCGTTCTAAGTGAATTGGCCGAAGGTTTCGGGAAACTCAAGGCAATGTTTCCGGATGGTTTTAATCAAGCGCTTGTTCCACCATGGAACAGGATAGACGAACTCCTTGTTGAGCAGCTTTCAAGCCTAGGTTTTTCGAGCCTTTCCACGTTTCAACCCAGGCAAGCACACTATGCTTCCCCAGGCCTCCGGCAAATCAACTGTCACATTGACCCAATCGAATGGCACGGCACTCGCTCTCTCGTCTCTGCCGACGTCTTGGTTGAGCAAACCCGGGTTCTCCTGGAGCGGCAACGGCTCGGTCTAATCGATGCTAAGGAGCCTCTCGGCCTATTAACCCACCACTTAGTTCATGACGATGCTATCTGGGGCTTCATCGAGAGTTTTATCAAAATGGTCCAAAATCACCCAGCCTCACAATTTGTGATCGGTCTTGAGCACCCCAGCGACTAATTAGCCTCAGAAAAAGCTTTGAGAGCTCTCTGCTTTCTCATAAAGTTTTCACAAAGCCGTCAAGATAGACGGTACAAACAGTGGATGGTGAGTAGACGGATGGGTCCAATCCTTGAAGTCAAAGACCTGACGGTTTCTTTTAGAACCGATGCAGGCATGGTTAATGCGGTCAGAGGAATTTCCTTTGCTATTCCGCAGGGCAAAACTGTTGCCTTGGTTGGAGAGTCAGGTTCGGGTAAATCTGTCAGTAGTCAGGCGATCATGGGCATTTTGCCTACGGTTGGTGAAATTGAAGCTGGATCGATTCTGTTCAACGATCCCGACGATGGAAACCCTCCCGTTGATATCGCAGCCCTTAAACAAACCTCTAAGGAAATGCGAGACCTCCAAGGCGGTCGAATATCGATCATTTTCCAGGAACCAATGACGTCGCTTTCGCCCTTGCACACCATCGGTGACCAGGTCACTGAGGCGCTCAAGCTGCATAAGTCTGTCAACCAAGAAGAAGCGAACGCAGAAGCGATCAAAATGTTTGAGCGTGTTGGCTTCCCTAACCCAGAGCGCGCGCTCAATACTTATCCATTCGAGCTCTCAGGCGGCCTTCGTCAACGCGCAATGATTGCTATGGCGCTCATTTGTCGTCCGGCGCTATTAATCGCCGACGAACCTACAACTGCCTTGGATGTGACAACTCAGGCGCAAATTCTTGAGCTTATGCAAGAGTTACAGCGTGAATTCGGTATGGCGATCTTGCTGATTACACATGACCTCGGTGTCGTCGCTAACATGGCCGACGAAGTTGTGGTCATGTATCACGGCGAGATCATGGAAAGCGGCAACAGAGAGCAAATCTTTACTGATCCGCAACACGCCTACCTCAAAGCACTTTTAAAAGCCGTCCCCCATTTCGATATGGAAAAAGGTGAGCGACTGGTTCCAATCAGAGAGATCAAGACCAAACCTGGCTCCTTTCTTATGGAGCGTAAAACCAAAGACACGATTGTTCCAAAGACGGGCGAAGACCTGATCTTGGACGTCAAAGGCCTAAGCAAGACCTTCAACATCCGATCAGGCTGGTTGAAAGGCAAAGAAGACCGCAAGGTCTATGCTGTCAACGAAGTTAGCCTGAGGGTCGAGCGAGGCAAAACGCTTGGTCTGGTCGGTGAGTCTGGCTGCGGTAAGACAACACTTTCAAAAATGATCATGCGCGCACTGGCACCAAACGAAGGCTCTGTGCTTTACGACGATGGTCACGGTGGCGGCCCCAAAGAGGTTTGGGAACTCAGTGGCGAGGCCCTGAACGCTTATCGCCAAAACGTTCAATTCATCTTCCAAGATCCCTTCTCTTCGCTCAACCCAAGAATGCCAGTCAATGAGATACTGTCGGAACCGTACAAAATCCACGGCATTGGCAATGCAGACGAGCAGTTCGAGCGCGTTAGAGAGTTAATGGAATTGGTTGGATTGGACGTACGTTTCTTACGTCGCTACCCTCACTCCTTCTCAGGCGGTCAACGCCAGCGCTTAGGTATCGCCCGTGCATTGGCTCTGAAACCTCAATTGGTTTTGTGTGACGAGCCGGTTTCTGCTTTGGATGTCTCCGTGCAAGCGCAAGTGCTGAACTTGCTAAAAGATCTGCAGAAAGAACTGGGCCTCACTTACCTCTTCGTTTCTCACAACTTGGCTGTGATTGATTACATCGCAGATACAATCGCCGTCATGTGTGCTGGCCACATCGTGGAATACGCTCCCAAAGAGAAGTTGTTCCAAACGCCTGTGCATCCTTATACACAGGCTCTATTGGCCGCTGTTCCGAGCCCCGATCTAGAGCATCCTCTTGATTTCTCCAAAGTCGTCGCAGACCGACTTTCCAACCCAGCGGCCTGGCCCGCTCCTTTCACTATTCAAACCGGCATCGACCATCCTGAGATGATTGAAATAGAACCGGGACATTTCGTTCGTGCCACTGGCGCTATTGACATGAAAAAGGCTTCATAATGAACAAACTGACTTTATCAGGATTGGCTCTTTCCGGCCTCCTACTATTTTCAAATTTGGCGGCGGCTGTGAACTTGGTTGAAACTTCGACCCTACAAGAGGCCGTTAATGCTGGTGACTTACCACCAGTTCAGGAGCGTGTTCCAAGTGAGCCTTATGTCACCGATTTAGAGGCCAAAGGCCGCGCGATCGGACAACATGGTGGCGAACTAACAACATTGATTTCCAAGGCTAAAAGCGTTCGCTATATGGTGGTTTGGGGCTATGCACGACTGCTTGGTTATGACGAAAAGTATAATTTGGTCCCCGACATCCTACGGGCTGCGGACAACGACGCTAACAAGGTGTTCACGCTCCATCTACGCCCTGGCCACAAATGGTCAAATGGTGATCCTTTTACAGCCGATGACTTCCTATACTTTTGGAATGACATAGCAAACAACGAGATGACCCGCCCGTCCGGACCGCCAGCTTTCATGGTTGTGAACGGCGAGCCAGCTACGGTCGAGAAAATTGACGATGTCACGGTTCGTTATAGCTGGAGTTCTCCCAATCCCGACTTTTTGCCGTCTTTTGCGAAGGCCCGCCCCCCTTTCATCTACCGTCCTTCAAAGTTTCTTAAGCAATTCCATGGTGACTACGTCGATGAGGCTAGCTTAACGTCACAAATAGAAGAAGCAGGTGTCAGAAACTGGGCTGCTTTGCACAACCGCAAAGACAACATGTACAAGAATAACAACCCAGACCTGCCCTCTCTGCAGCCATGGGTTAACACAACTGCTGCACCGGCGAACCGGTTCATTATGAAACGCAATCCTTACTTCCACCGTGTTGACACGACAGGCCAACAATTGCCTTACATCGACCAAGTAACCATGAATGTTAGCTCCGGCGGATTGATCTCGGCCAAAGCCAACGCTGGCGAGACAGATCTTCAATCTCGCGGCCTATCCTTTTCAGACATCACCGTTCTAAAAGAAGGTGAAAGCCGCCATGGTTATAAAACTCATCTCTGGCCAGTTGCTAAAGCTTCTGAGCTTGCGCTTTACCCAAACCTGAACAACAAAGACCCCATGTGGCGCAAACTTCTGCGCGACAAGCGTTTCCGCTGGGCCTTGTCACACGGTATCGACCGCAAGATCATCAACCGTTCAATTTTCTTCGGGCTTGCCAAAGAGTCCGCGAATACACTTTTGCCCTCCAGCCCTCTTTTCAATCAAAGTTATGCCGATGCAGGCGCTGCGCTTGACCTCGACAAAGCTAATGCTTTGTTAGATGAAATTGGCCTGACTGAACGGGACTCGGATGGCTTCCGCAAATTGCCAAACGGCGAAACTCTTGAGATCATTATCGAAACAGCAGGTGAATCAAGTCAACAAGTCGACGTTTTGCAGCTTATGTCAGAAACCTGGCGGGAAATTGGCGTCAGCCTGTTTATCAAGCCGTCCGACCGTACTGTTTTGCGCAATCGCTCTTATGCGGGTGATACAGTTATGACTGTATGGTCTGGTTGGGACAACGGCATCGCATCTGCCGACATGAGCCCAGGTGAATTGGCTCCTACCCGTCAAGACAATCTTGGCTGGCCAATGTGGGGACAGTTCTACGAGACCAAAGGTCAAAATGGTGAAGCCCCTGACATTGTATCTGCTCAGCGTTTGATGGAGCTCTACAAAAGCTGGCAGGAGTCAACTGACAAATCTGAGCGAGAAGCTGCGTGGAATGAAATGTTGAGAATTCACGCTGACGAGCTCTTCGTGATTGGCATTGTCTCTGGCTCACGACAGCCTGTTGTTGTCGCTGGTAATCTAAAGAATGTGCCTGAAGTAGCTCCCTATAGTTGGGATCCAGGTGGCCAGTGGGGCGTTTGTCATCCTGACGAATTCTATTTCTCGAACTAAACTGATCGGAAGCTTTTCGTGGGCCGCTACCTCTTTTATCGCTTACTGACCATGTTCGGTACTTTGCTGGTAATCAGCTTTTTGATGTTTGTTGTCATCAAACTGCCACCTGGCGACTTCTTGTCGAATCAGATTGCCGAACTCAGGTCACAAGGTGAGAGCGCCTCCATTGAAAAGGCAGAGTTTCTGAGAACTCAATACGGGTTAGACAGGCCCTTCTTGGCGCAGTACTTCTCGTGGCTTGGCGTTTGGCCTGGACCCAATGGGCTCTCCGGTCTGTTGCAAGGCGATTGGGGGTGGTCTTTTGAATATGAACGACCTGTCGACCAGGTGGTTGGTGATACCTTATCCCTGACGATTCTGGTAAACTTCGCAACGATACTTTTCATTTATGTTGTGGCTCTGCCCATCGGTATCTACTCAGCGACCCGTCAATACTCCGTTGGAGACTACGGCATCACCTTGGTCGGCTACATTGGTTTGGCTACGCCTAACTTCTTACTCGGTTTAATCATGCTCTTTTATGCCAATCGCTGGTTTGGCGTTTCAATCGGCGGTTTGATGGACCCGGTCTTTGAAGACCAACCTTGGTCCTTGGCAAAGCTATGGTCGGTGCTGGCACACTTGGTCGTACCAACAATAGTGATTGGTACTTCAGGCACGGCCGCAATGATACGGCGACTGAGAGCCAATCTTCTCGATGAGCTGCAAAAGCAATACTACACGACAGCAAAAGCTAAAGGCGTACCGCCGACAAAGGCATTGCTTAAGTATCCACTCAGAATGGCACTCAATCCCTTTGTCGCCGACATTGGCAACCTCTTGCCATCCATGGTTTCTGGTTCGATTTTGGTCTCTTTGGTATTAAGCCTACCAACTGTAGGACCGATCTTGCTGGACTCGCTTTCTTCTCAAGACCAGTATTTGGCTGGCTTTATTTTGATGTTTACCGCCGTATTGACAGTAATCGGCATGATGGTTTCCGACGTTTTGCTGGCGATCTTAGATCCCCGCATCCGGTTTTCGGCCAGATAGGAACAAATCATGACAGATAAGAACAACAAAGCTCCCGAAGACGGCCACTACGTTAATCCGGCCCCTTTTGATCCCTACTCAGTAGAGACGATCTCTCCCGAGCAGGAAAAATTCTACCGTGCATCTTCGCTGCAAATGATGTGGTGGAAGTTCCGCCGTCACAAAGTTGCAGTTTGGTCTGGTATCATCTTACTACTACTCTACTTTTCAATTCTGATCAGTGAGATTATCGCGCCTTATGGCCTCAACAGCCGGAATGCAGATTTTCTCTACTCGCCGCCCCAGTCTATTAACTGGTTTCATGAAGGTTCATTCCAGGGCCCTTTTGTCTATGGAAACAAAAGTGAACTCAATATGGAGACGTTCAAATGGGAAACCAAAAGAGATACGTCGAAAATTGATAAATTGCGTTTCTTTTGCAGCGGCGATGAATACAAAATGTGGGGTCTTTTTAACGCCGATTTCCATCTGGTTTGCCCCG
>CAJQQJ010000125.1 GCA_905480445.1 uncultured Alphaproteobacteria bacterium
AATCGTCGAGACGTCCGTGAGCGAAGATCACGATATGATTGTCATGGGTGGTTTTGGTCAATCCCGCCTTCGTGAGATGGTTTTGGGATCCGTCACTCATGACGTGCTCAAGAAGACGAAATTGCCAATCCTGATGTCTTACTAAAGATAAATACAAACAGAATACTGTAAAAGGGCCAGATCTGATCTGGCCCTTTTTTTGTTTCTCTTGTTTGTGTTCCCTTAGAAGAACACCCAAGTGATCAGTAGGAAGATCGGGGTCAGGATACCAAATGACCAGAGCATGTAGCCAAAGAAGCTTGGCATTTTCACGCCACGTTCTTCACAGATTGACCGGACCATAAAGTTAGGCGCGTTGCCGATGTAAGTGTTGGCGCCCATGAAGACGGCACCTGCAGAGATTGCCAACAAGGTTGAACTCATCGAGCCTGATAGCTCCACAGGGTCACCACCAGCGGTGTTGAAGAAGACCAGATAGGTTGGCGCGTTATCGAGGAACGAGGACAGTAGACCTGTCGCCCAGAAATACATAGCATCAACTGGTTGGCCGTCTTTACTGACGGCATCGACGACTGCGGCCAATGAACCATCGGTTCCAGCTTTCAGAATTGCGATTGCTGGAATGATCGTTAGGAAGATACCGATGAAGAGCTTTCCGACTTCGACAATAGGGAACCATGAAAAGCCGTTGGCCAACCTGCTTTGGTCATTTGTCCACCAAAGTGACAGCATGGCTATGCCGATCAGCAGGACATCGCGCGCAACATTTTGTAGCTCGACGTGGATGTAATAAACCGACCAGTCGATACCTGGCTTCCAAATACCGGAGAGTAGCACTGCTCCGACAACGCCTGCCAACAGCAAGATATTGATTGAGCCTTCTAGCTTTAAGGCTTCGGGCTCTTTTGCGCTGGCGGCTGCTAAAACGGCTTGGTCTTCTTTCTTGTAGAGATAGCTTTCAACAAGGAAGTAAATCACCAGCAAAATTGCCGAAACTAAGAGCATGGGTTTCAACATTGCAACGGTTGGCCAGAAGAAAGGGACACCTTTCAAGAAACCTAAGAACAAGGGAGGATCACCAAGCGGGGTGAGCGAGCCACCGATGTTAGCCACCAAAAAGATAAAGAATACAAAGGTGTGGACCTTGTAACGTCTGTTTTCATTGGACCGCAGCATTGGCCGGATCATCAACATGGCGGCACCAGTCGTACCCATCCAGCTTGCTATGAAAGCACCAAAGGCCAAGAGCGCGACGTTTACTATGGGTGTGCCTGCCAGAGATCCTCTAAGCCTGACGCCGCCTGCGACGGTGAACAGTGCAAAGAGTAGAATGATAAAGGGAATGTATTCCAACAGAAGTACGTGCAAGGCCTCGTACAGTGCTAACTCCCAACCATACATCAGCGTAAAGGGCGCTAAAAAGCAAAGCGCCCAGAAAGCAGAGATTTTCCCGAAATTATGGTGCCAAAAATGAGGTGCAACCAATGGCAGGATTGCGATTGAAAGCAAAACGCCTGCGAAGGGCACAGTCCAAATAAGCCCAAGATGAGCACCCTCTAAATGTGGAGCCCCCTCGCTCGCGGCGAAAACGGTAGAGGTCATCGCAATGAAGCTCAGGATTAGAGAAGATAAGAATTTGCTAGGATTCATAGGAACATCGGTAATTTCTAGGGGTGAATAGATGAGAACATAAGAAGCAAGCCCTTAAGGTGCAAACTTAAAAGGCAACAATCTGGACTTAAGGAAGGCATTTTCGCCGTGTACTCCACGGGCCAACGCCTTTGATCTAAAGTTCTTGTATGATTTATAGATTTTCTTTGCTTGGCTGGACGAATTACCGATCTTGGCCACGATCTTACCTGATTCGGTTCCAAGCCAGTTAAGTGTGTCGTCATCGAACTTGCGTAGCTCAACGCCATGATCGTTGACTAGGCGAGCCAAGGCTTGATTATTCTTTGCATTGAATTCCGCTAGAACGCGATGGTTTTCGGCTTCGGCGACAACCTGCAACAATTCTTTGTGATCGTTCTCAAGCTCATCCCAGACTTTGCGATTGAAACCAACGACGATCGCGATGCCCGGCTCATGGAAAGCCGGTCCGTAATAGTACTTAGCACCCTTGTGCAAGCCAAAATGCTCATCCAACCAAGGGCCAAACCATTCTGCTGCATCTAGTTTGTTGTTTTCCAGTGCTGAGACTGTGTCGGTTGCATTCAAACTTTCAGTTCGAACACCTAAGCGTTGGAAGACTTCGCCGCCGATGCCCTGTACCCTCATCTTGAGGCCTTTGAGGTCTTTGTAGTTGTCGGCAGGTTTACGGAACCACCCTGCCATTTGATATCCAGTGTTTCCGGCCAGCAATGGTTTAATGCCGAGGCCTTCACCAAGCTCATCCCACAGACCTTGGCCGCCGCCATAGGTAATCCAGGCGTTAAATTCGCCTGGTGACATGCCAAAGGGAATAGAGGCGAAAAAGTTCAAAGCTTGGGAGTAGTGCTGCCAATAGGAATCAAACGAATGGTAAAGATGGGCTTCACCCTTGGCGACTGAATCAAAGTTCTGTGAAGCGGAAACTAGCTCACCGGCTGGGAAGACTTTGATGACCAATTTCTTGTCGGACAGGCGTGTGACACGATCCGCAAATCTTTGCGCCGCGGTTCCCAGACCAGGTAAATCAGCAGGCCAAGACGTCACCATCCGCAGTACTTTGCGATTTCGAACCAGGTTAACGGTTTTTTGTGCAATCGCTGGCTGAGAAGCAACAATGCTTGCACTTGCAACGGCGCTTGCACCAAGGATCAGCTGTCGTCTGGGCAAGCTTTTTGTGTCAGACGCAAGTGATTTGAGTTCTGGCTTGTTGTTCTTTTTATTCATTGTTCAGCAGTTGCCATCGACCATCAATAAAACCCTCAAGAGGGTTAAAACGCGCTTTATAGTCCATTTTTTGCGAACCGCTAACCCAGTAACCCAAATAAAGATAATCAAGGTCTAGCTTGCAGGATTGTTTGATCAGGTCGAGCACGACAAAAGTACCTAGACTGCGCCGTGACTTGTCTAAGTCGAAATAGGAATAGACAGCAGAGATCCCACTCTTCAGTTGATCAACCAAACAGACGGCGATCAAAATCCCATCTTCGTTTCGCCAGCAAGCCAGCTGTGTATGAACAGAAGACTCTTCTACCATCTCCTGAAAGTCAGATTTGGTCATTAATGCCATGTCACCGTCAAAATGGCGGTCTTGCACGTAAGCCTCGAAGAGGTCGAAGTGTTCAGATGTCGCGCGGTTTTTTTCCCACGAGAAAGATAAATCCTCGTTACTGCGCATGATACGTCGTTGAGACTTGCTCGGTTCGAACTTCGGGGACGGAACCCTGACAGAAACGCAGCCATTGCAGTTTGGACAAACAGGGCGGTAGGCGAAATCATGGCTGCGACGAAATCCGATAAGACTCAAGTTGTCGAAGTCTTCTTCCAAGCCGTTGCAGATGGGGGTGACTAATTTTCGCTCAATCTGACCAGGCTTGTACGGACAGTTTCCAGGTTTGGTTGTCATGAATGACCGTTTGATCGAACGCCAATCCATATCGGGCGTAGACTGGCTTTCCAACAGGGAAGTGCAACAACCAGGCTTTGAAATGGCTTCATCAAGGAAGGGTTTTGGTCTCGTTTCAGTCATCCAAAAAAACTATATCAAACCTATCATTTCTTTAAAGCGAGGATTTAGCCCAATTTAGACTAGGCACAAGAGAGTTTAGCGGATATTTTGCCGGAAATCTCAAAACTGGAGCAGAATAATGGCGTTTGATAAGTCAAAGTTACCGAGTCGACACACTACAGTAGGCCCGGCGAAGGCCCCCAACCGTGCTTTCCTCTATGCAATGGGCCTCGATGACGCTGCAATTGCTAAGCCGCTCGTGGGTGTCGCAACGACATGGAACGAAGCAGCGCCTTGTAATATTTCCCTATCCAGGCAGGCACAAGTTGCGAAACGCGGCGTTG
>CAJQQJ010000126.1 GCA_905480445.1 uncultured Alphaproteobacteria bacterium
CTCCTGCCCGGTCAACTTATCCCCACTCGCAGCTATCAGCTTGTCCGCCTTAGCCGATGGCGTTGTTGAATTCACAGACCAAGAAGTTATCTCAATATCCAGTCCTTCAACCGTACGACCAAAGAGATTTGCATAGTCGATCTCAAACAATTCCTTCAACAACTCGCCCGTAGGGTTGGCGGCTTGATCAGCTGTCAGGGCGATTGGAATTTCCCAGCCCTGGCCAACGTAGCGCATGAAGGCCTTATAGTCGGATGTGATTGGTGCTGCTGCATCACAAGAACGAACAAAAGCAGTAGCCTCATCAGTCAACTCTGCCAACAATGACTTAATGCTCGCACCGTTAAAAGCCGACAAGCGCACATAAAGAGACCTTGATGCCTCAAAAGAGAAGGGTGCTTTCAGGAAGCCAATGGCAGATCCTACACCCGCGCCCGAAGGCACCAGCATTGTGTCAATTCCAAGCTTTTCGCAAAGACGCCCTGCGTGCAGCGGTGCAGCGCCACCAAAAGCAATCATGGAGTAGTTGCTCAAGTCCTCACCATTCTCAACAGCATGAACGCGCGCAGCATTGGCCATGTTTTCGTCCACGACTTCCGACACACCGAAGGCAGCCGTCATTTCATCCAGACTTAACTTGGATCCGACCAGGTTCTTCAACGCGGCCTTCGAGTTATCTTTCGAAAGCGGTATAGTGCCACCTGCAAAATTATCCGGGTCAAGGCGTCCCAACACGAGATCCGCATCCGTCACCGCCGGACGCTCGCCGCCACGTTTGTAACAGGCCGGTCCAGGCTCAGAGCCTGCAGACTCAGGACCCACGCGAATTTGCTGCATCGCATCAACGTGAGCCAGTGAACCGCCACCAGCTCCAATCTCGACCATGTCAATCACTGGAATTGAGATCGGCATACCGGAGCCTTTTTTGAAACGGTATGTTCGCGCAACCTCGAAGACCCGGCTGGTCTTTGGCGTCTGGTCTTTGATCAAGCATATCTTGGCAGTCGTGCCACCCATATCGAATGACAACACCTTGTCCATGCCGTGAGCCGCTGCAACATGAGCGGCAAAGATCGCGCCACCAGCAGGCCCTGATTCAACCAGGCGAACGGGAAACTCAGCAGCACTTTCCAACGAGATAATACCGCCGCCTGAATGCATGAGAAAGATTGGACAATCAGCCCCCAATTCTGCCACGCGCTTAGACAGCCTGGAAAGGTAGGACTTCATCTGAGGCTTAACATAAGCGTTGGCAGCCACAGTGTTGAAACGTTCGTATTCGCGCATTTGTGGAGAAACTTCTGACGATAGCGAAATCATGACATCAGGCAGTTTGTCGGTCAGAACTTCGCGAACCATTTGCTCGTGCGTGTCATTCAGGTAGGAATGGAGGAATCCAACGGCTATGGATTCAAAACCTTGGTCGGAAATTTCGTTTGCCAACGCTTCTACATCTGCCTGGCTTAGCGGCTTAACAACCTTGCCCATTGCATCGACACGCTCGTCCAGAACAAATCGCCGTTCACGCTCAATCAAGGGTTCAGGCAGGTTTAGATTTAGGTCGTACTGCTCAAAACGGCTCTCCGTACGCATCTCGATAACATCACGAAAACCTTTGGTCGTGATTAGTGCGGTCTTGGCACCACGGCGCTCAATCAGAGAGTTTGTCGCCAATGTTGTACCGTGCACCAAGATTGAGATTTCTGACGGGTCAACGGACGACTTTGCGCAAACTTGCCCGATACCATCAAGGATGGCATCTTCGGGCGCACCGTAAGTGGTCAGCACTTTGGTTGAGTAAAGATCACCATCAACTTCCAACACAACGTCGGTGAAGGTACCGCCGATGTCTGCGCCGACTTTTACTTGTCTTTCTGTCACTTGGACCAGCTCCAATTACCTTAAAACGCCGGGATGACGCGAATAGAATTAGGAGGATAAGCTGGCTGAGTGAGAACAACAATTCCGAAATCTTTCAAAGTGTAAAGATTTAATTGACAATCATTGCTTGAGATTAACTAGCCATTCGACAAAAGTGATGGCTTCAGGGGACGGCTTTCTGCTCAAAGAACGCAGCAAATAGAAAGCCGGAACCTTGTCTAAAGGGATAGTGGACAGGGCATCAATGCCAAGGGGAGCAACGAGGACCCCACGTTCAATATCTTCGACAGCATCTTCTTGTGAGATCAGCCCAATTCCCATGCCTGCTTGTGTTGCTTGGCGCATGGTTGCAGCATCATCAAAAGCGTCGGATTTTTTTGCCTCATCTTCCTTCAAACCAAGAAAAGCCAGGACATCTCGCCAAAGACGCTCACTAACAGTGGTTGTCAAAAGCGGAAGTTTCAGAAGATCCGCCTCAGTCTTGACTTCTTTGCCTTCCAACAAGCTCGGTGCGCAACAGATAACTTTGTGATCGTGAAACAGCAAATTTGCATCCAGCTTGTTCCAATCACCGTATCCCCATTGGATGGCTAGATCGACGTCATCAGCCTGAAAATTCGGCAGTTCGAGCCGGGTCGTCAGTGAGATTTCCAAATCGGGGTTACGTTCTCGGAAATCGGGTAAAGTGGGAATCAAAAATCTGGCAGCGAAGTAGGGCGTTGCGTTAATCGCGATTTGACTGGCGGCACCGTCGTTTGTTAGTGCCCTAACACCGGCGTTAAATTCGGCGAAGCCTGAGGCCACAAACGGCTCTAACTTTTCACCTTCTTTCGTCAGTCTGATTCCTTGCCCCGCTGCCTCCACAACCGCTTTCTCCAGCCAGTCTTCCAACACCTTGATTTGCTGGCTGACAGCCTGCGGCGTAACGGCCAAGTCCTCTGCGGCCGCTTTGATAGAGCCTAAACGTGCTACCGCCTCGAAGGCTCGAAGTGAGTTAAGAGGAGGGAGAGCCCGCAAAGCTAGAACCCGCCGTCACGCGTTGCGTAGAAAACTTTGGTAACATCTTCGATCACATCCCAAGTGACCCGGTCACCTTGACGGGTGAAGAAGGAATCACCCGCTTCATAGACTTCGCTTGAGCCATCAGCCTGGATCAAGCGAACTTTGCCTGAGAGGATGGATTGCAGCTCGTCCCCCAGCTCGTTGCATTCAATGGCACCTTCCGTACAGCGCCAAATTCCCAAACGAAAATCGTAGCCCGTACCACCTTTATCCAATCGTCCATAGGTCTTGGGATCACCACGTTTAATGACATAGTCAGAGAGCGGATTGTCAAAAGCCCAAAACTCCAGCTCTCCAAAATCGTCACCGGGTCGGTAAGAAAATACGGACATAAAGATTTCCTCTTGTCAGTCTCTAAAGAGCGGCTAGTGTAGCGAAAACAAATCTAAACAGGAAGCTTGTCGATGAAGCTCAAAGACATCAAGACTTATGTCACCGTTCCACCAACCGGTATCGGGGGGTCTTTTTGGGTCATTGTCAAAGTTACGACCGACAACGGCATCGAAGGCATTGGTGA
>CAJQQJ010000127.1 GCA_905480445.1 uncultured Alphaproteobacteria bacterium
TTTTCTTGTATCGTTTAGCTGTTGATTGAGGAGCTTTCTTTTATCGTTAATCTGACGGGCTAGATCTCGCTGATCATGAAGTTCTTGTGCTAGATCAACTGAATCGCGTGTATTATCATGAGATATTTCTAGGAGCGCATAGAGATCCGCTATTGCCTGATCGAATTGAATGCGATCCTGTTTAATGCTCTCTATCCGATGAAGATCTCTTTGAAGAGCCTCGTAAGTTGACCTGACCCTAGGAACGAATTCACAAAAAGCAATAGCTTCTTGCAGAGATTGAAACTTTTCAAATAGAGGTTTTTCCCGAACTTCTTGCCAGAGGCGCTCAAGTTTTTTCTGCTCTTCGATTAGTGAAACACGACGGGCTGCTACACTGCTTTCCTTCGAGTTTTGGAGAGCACCTGTTTCCAACCAACGCTCAACCTCTTCATTCAATCTGTGGCAAGATTTTCCTAACTCGTTCATAGCGCGAGGTGGTTTTGTAGGAAGACCGTAAGACACACAGAGTTCTTCCCACTGCAGCCAAGCAGATCGGAGTTCTCTTCCGACCTTCGCATTTTTTTCAATGACTAAAGATAGTTCGCGGTTGATCCGCCGTTTTTCTTGCCTCAAGCCTTCCAGTTCGCCTCGTGCTTCAGCTTGGGACAAAAGATTATCGGTTACAGAGTCCAATTGATCCAGAACGGAACCTATCTGACTTTTGTCTAGGACCTCCTGTTGCAGCAGCGAATCGCGTTGCGTTCTTAATGCGGTTAGATCCCGTAATGAGGAAGCCTCATCCCCACCGGTTAGTTCATCTTCTTTCAACTCAACTGCAATCAGCCGCTTCTCAAAGCCGGACTTTTCTCTCTCGACATCATCTTTGACGGCTTTATGACGCTCTAGTGCTTCGTGCGCTGACGACATTTCCGCGGTCGTCGGCCAAACTAAACTTGGCAAGGCACTCAATTTAACTGCTTGGAAGCCAAGGGAATTTCTTTCCCTTTCTAATCTGCTTTCCTCCGCTTGTAACCGTTGAGCGCCTTCTTTGATCACCAAGCTTTGATTATCTAGCTCTCTTATGTCCGATCGATTACTCGCCTGCTCACGCTCAAGGTGGCGAAGAGCTGAAACTTCAACATCACTCGGCAAAAGAGAAACGACTTCTTGTATATCCCCGCTCAACCCACATTGTTGCAGCAAGGCTGTCGCCTGCTCCTGTTGCTGGGCTACCGCTGCATTTAGCTTGGGCAAATCTGATTCAGCTTTCAACACTGCGCCGATCTGATTGCTCAGGTTGTCCAGTCTGTGTGCCTGTTGATCAAAGGACGTTTCGCCACCTGGCAGCGATGACATTTCAGTTTCAATACCCGTCATCAAGGGTTCTAAGGGGCGAAGGGTTTGTTCCAGCTCTCTCTGTTTTTCCAAATTTGCAGCCAACGCAGAAATTTGGGTAGGGCTCAATTGAGGAAAGCCCTCGAAATCCAAAAGATTCAAACGAACCTTTCGCAACCTCTGTACATCATTGAAATTGTCTCTTCGGCGATGAAGGACGATCAGCTGCTCTCTCAAGCCTTTAGCACGACCGAAAAGCTGTGTTTGGCGCTCCTGCGCTTGCGAAAGCTCGTTGGTTAACGCAAGCCAGGTACTTTCTTTGAGCGCCGCCCCTTTGATCTCGCTCTGCAGCTTACTGATTTCAGTCAGCTTTTTGTTTAACGTCTTCTTCCCTCGAGGCAGAAACAAAATTTCTTGGCGCTTCTTCAGATCGGCAATAACTGCCGTTAGCCCCACTTTCCCCGTTGCAGCCGCAAACAACCCCCCCTCAGAATCATTAATCAATGCCTCGCCACCGTCACGGAGCTCACTTTGATCAAGAGCAAAGAGTTGGCGAACCAATTGCTCATTTGGTGAGGAAATCAGTGTGAGAAAGTCATTATCACTTAGTTTCGCGCCCTCTGCGTCTCGCAGAGCTTTCCATCGCCTAGAAACTGCTACTTCTTGGTCTTCACCATACCCAATGGTAGCACTGACACTCAAATCCTCATTCCTGAAGCCAAATGCTTCCGGTTCATTTCCCTTTCTCAGATCGTAACTGAATAGAAGACGGAGCCAGGATTTCCTTAACGTAGACTTGCCTGCTTCATTCGGGCCCAGGACAATATGGAGTTTAGCATTGGCATCAAACCGAATTTCTCTTTCAATGAAATGGCCAAACTTGCCTAACAGAAGGGAGTTAAGACGCATCTTCACTGCCTTTCGCTGCTGCTAACTCATTCAGCAAACCAAGCGCTTCTTCTTTCCAAGGTACAAATCCACTGTGAGGAAGATCGTTGTTAGCATCTAAACTTTTCAACTCAGGCGGTAGTTTTTCCTCAAGTGGTCCAATCGACAGATCAATCAGAGTAGCCATCTCACTTTCGGTTAACTCGAGATCAGAGAGAAAGGCGCTGTGATCTTCCTGTATTTCTGTTGACTGGCGCTCTTCCCTCGACTGGAACTTAATACCTTCCAAAAGAACAGTGTCCTCAAACAGGTCCTCAAGGGAGACCTGCAAGCGATCGTGCAAAAATTCTGCGTCTAATGCTGTACTGCCATCCACGACAAAACGAACAATGAAACGCTTGTCAGTTGCTGACTGTCGAGAAAGTTTTACTGCGTCACAACAAAGGTTAATTATGGCCGAAGAACTGCTGTCATCATCTGCAGGAACAGTTAACTCGATCCACCTGAAGGAACTCAGCTCTCTGAATTCCAATGCACTGACGCTGCCATCATCCACTTCAATCAGAAAAGCGCCCTTAGGCCCCAACTCTCTGACTGAACGTCCTTGGAGATTGCCCGAAAAGACAATGTAGGGATCTTCTGACACAACTTCTTTCTTATGGATATGTCCAAGCGCCCAATAGTCATACCCTTTTGCAGTTAGCTCTGGAACTGACGTGGGTGCATATGTGTCATGGCCTTCACGACCTTCAAGCGCCGTATGTAACAATCCTATGTTGAAGCTGTTTTTTGTGGGGACTGGATAGGCCTTGGCCAAGTTTTCCGTCATTTCCCGTGTCGCAAACGACTGACCATGGACGGTTGCCGCCAAACCTGGAACTTCTGAAGTCTCAGCCTCTGTTGCAGAGAAGACAACAGCATTGTCTTCAACAAAGGTTTTGAATCCCTTTATACCTCTGTTACTCGCGTCATGATTCCCGAGAATAATGTAGGTTGGAATACCGGCTTTCGCTAAACGCTGGAGCTGCTTACCTAGATAGATTGCAGGTTGAACATCACGCCACTCACCATCGTAAATGTCGCCAGCAAGCAGAAGGAAATCTACAGGTTCATCCAGGCAAAGCTGGATAAGCGCCAAAAAAGCGTTCCGACTAGCTGCTTTGAGCTCTTCAACCGGCAGGCTTCCTTTCCGTTTTAGATTTTGGAAAGGGCTATCAAGATGAAGATCGGCTGCATGAACAAATTTGAAACTGGTTCGTCGAGAGTCTGTCGTCACTTGGTCAGAACTCAACTCTCTTCAGATTTGTGCTTTGGCCAAGCTTTGATGATCGCATGTGCGAGAGATGCCAAAGGGATCGCGAAAAACAAACCCCACATCCCCCAAATTCCACCAAAAACTAGGAGTGCCAAAATAATCGCTATGGGATGAAGCTTCATCACTTCTGAAAACAGTAGAGGTGCCAGAAGGTTTCCATCTAACGCCTGAATAACGGCATAAGCAAAGCAAGCAATAGCGGTTTCAGTGCTTACACCCCACTGCAACAAAGCAACCAGCGCCACTGGAAAGCCAACAAACGCTGCGCCGATGTAAGGAATCAACACTGAAAAACCCGTCAAGAAAGCCAAAAGAACAGCAAACTTGAGATCAATGATTACAAATACAACCCAAGTGACTACGCCGACAATAATGATCTCATAGATTTTACCGCGCATATAATGGCCAATACGATCATTGGCATCGCCCCAAATCGTCTCCACCAAATGGCGTTGTTCTGGCAAAAACTGAGCACACCAATTCAGGATCTTATGTTTGTCTTTCAGAAAAAAGAACACCATCAAAGGCACAAGTACTAAATAAAGGACAATGGTTATCAGGCCTGAAATGCCGCCGCCGACAGAGAACCGGAGGACTTGCTGTCCCCATTCAATGACTTGGCCACGAACTGATTCAATGATCTGATTGACCTGGCTGCCTGTAACAACCGCAGGGTAGGCTTCTTGCAATTGACTTGCGAAGGACTGAATCACGCCAAAAGCATTGGGCAACTCGACGAACATCTGTGTCACTTGTTGCGAAAGGATCGGCAGCAACATGAGGACAACGATCAAGAACAGGACCAAAAATCCAACAAAGACCAAACAAACAGCCCAGAAACGATTGACCCCCAATGAGCGCAAGCGAACAACTGGTGAATCCAAAATATAAGCAAGAACCAAGGCAGCAATGAACGGGGCTACCATTTCGCCTATCAAAACGATAGCAACAATACCAACGATCAGCAAAAGCATCAGCAGAACCACCTGAGGGTTGGACGCGTATCGCCTGAACCATTCCCTTACCAGTTCCATTGCTTTTTCTTGCTCCGTTCGAATCGTTGTTTTCTAAGATTATGATGGGGTCAATCGAATGTAAGATCAACCACCGTCTTAGCCATATTGCTGACAGTGGCTTTCTTTCACCAACAAAGCAGCCACAAGACCCACTAAGTAACCCGCAATCATAACGTAAGCTGCTTGGCTATAGGCTGAAAATTCATAAACCCTAGCGGAATTTATCATCACACCACCCCAGTTGTTGTCCAAGATCCAACCCATCAAAGCTGGATAGAATGCGCCACTTGCAACCACACACATGTTGATAAAGCCCATAGTCGTGCTTTGTGTGTCAATTGGGTTCGCTTCTCGCCCGGCGGCGAAGGTCACCACCATCGTTGAGCCCCCAACGCCATTAACAAAGAGCAAAAGGATAATCAGCCAAATGGGCAATCCTTCTACTTGAGTGACGATGACAATAGATACAATCGCGAGGATTACCCCCGTTAAAAGCGGTATCTTTCTACTTTTTATCCGATCTGACGCC
>CAJQQJ010000128.1 GCA_905480445.1 uncultured Alphaproteobacteria bacterium
CATAGGAAATGATGATTTTTCCTTAGTGTGAAGAAGGCTCGAGGCAGACCAGCTACAGAAATTCTGCCAAGTTGAGAATTCAACGGAAGCCAGCGACATGGCAATTCAGTTGCTCAATTCGTGTAAAAGAGATTTACTAAACCGGATTGTCGCACTAAGAGCACAGGCATAAATTCGAACGGAAGCGACGAGGTCGCTTTATCTTCAAAGGAACCTAGCTCATGACGACTGCGGCCGCGCACGCTCCAATTCCAGAACTTTATACGTCGCCAGAAAGCGCTCAGAAGCTCAAACTTGAAGCAGCGGAGTTAAAGAGTTGGGATCTTTCACCGCGCCAAATCTGCGATCTTGAATTGTTGATGAATGGTGGCTTTAATCCGTTGAGAGGATTTTTGAGCCAGGCTGACTATGAAACAGTTGTTGAGAATATGCGGCTCAGTGACGGAACTCTTTGGCCAATGCCAATCACATTGGATATTAGTGAGAGCTTCGCGGAAACAATCGAAGTAGGACATGATATCGCTTTAAGAGACGCCGAAGGCGTTATCCTAGCCACTCTCTCGGTTTCTGACATCTGGACACCGAACAAATCTAGAGAAGCTGAGAAGGTTTTTGGAGCCGACGATCTGGCACATCCAGCGGTCAACTACCTCCATAATCACGCAGGATCAGTTTATGTCGGCGGGGCGATTACTGGCCTACAGCAACCTGTTCACTATGATTTCAAGGCTCGCAGAGACAGCCCTAACGAGTTGCGTGCTTATTTCCGCAAGATGGGCTGGCGTCGAATTGTGGCTTTCCAGACCCGTAACCCCTTGCACCGCGCTCACCAGGAATTAACCTTCAGAGCAGCTAAGGAAGCGCAAGCCAACCTGCTGATCCATCCGATTGTTGGAATGACGAAACCGGGTGATATTGACCACTTCACCCGTGTTCGTTGTTATGAGGCTGTGCTTGATCAATACCCCGCTTCAACAACGCATATGTCGTTGCTTAACCTTGCCATGCGCATGGCCGGTCCTCGCGAAGCTGTTTGGCATGGCATTATTCGCAAGAACCATGGTTGTACACACTTTATTGTGGGTCGTGACCATGCAGGGCCTGGTAAAAACTCTCAAGGCGAAGACTTCTACGGTCCCTATGATGCACAAGACCTCTTCTTACAATATCAGGATGAAATTGGCATCGAAATGGTGCCTTTCAAGCACATGGTCTACGTTCAGGAGCGCGCCGAATACCAGCCTGCCGACGAAGTAGAAGATGGTGCAACCGTACTAAATATCTCCGGCACAGAATTACGCCGCCGCTTGCAAGAAGGCTTGGACATTCCGGAATGGTTTTCGTTCCCTGAAGTCGTGGAAGAATTACGCAAGACAAAACCGCCTCGTGCAGAACAGGGGTTCACGGTTTTCTTCACTGGCTTATCGGGTTCCGGGAAATCAACCATTGCCAACGCTCTCATGGTCAAACTGATGGAAATGGGTGGTCGTCCCGTTACCCTGCTTGACGGCGATGTTGTGCGAAAGCATCTATCTTCTGAACTAGGGTTTTCGAAAGAACACCGCGATATCAACATCAAACGTATCGGCTATGTTGCTTCAGAAATAACAAAAAACGGTGGCATTGCCATTTGTGCTCCTATCGCCCCTTATACGGCAACACGCAGAGCCGTTCGTGAGATGATCGAAGAATACGGCGCTTTCGTCGAAATTCACGTTGCGACATCCCTAGAAGAATGTGAACTGCGTGACCGCAAAGGTCTCTACAAGCTGGCCCGTGAAGGCAAAATTAAAGAATTCACTGGTATTTCAGACCCTTACGAGGCCCCTGAAACGCCGGAACTCCGCGTTGACACAGTAAATGTTGACCCAGATAACTGTGCACATCAAGTGATCCTAAAGCTTGAAGGCATGGGACTGATCGGATGAATTATCAAAAACTCGTACATGAGTTGGCAATTGTTGCACGTGAAGCTGGCGCTAAGATCATGGAAGTCTACGCTAAAGATCCGGAGGCAGAATTCAAAGGTGATGGCTCACCAGTGACAGAAGCTGACCAAGCCGCCGAGGCCATCATCCTTCCCGCTCTGGCAAAACTTGCACCTGAGATAACGATCATATCAGAAGAGAATGCGGCTAGTCATTTGCTTGCTGCTCCTGAGCGCTTTTTTCTGGTTGATCCGTTGGATGGCACGAAGGAATTCTTGAAACGAGATGGGAAAGGCTCCTTCACTGTCAATATCGCCCTCATCGAAAATGGTGAGCCAACAATGGGGGTCGTTTACGCCCCTGCCCTTGATCGCTTGTTCACTGGCATTGTTGGTGTCGGCTCAAAAGAAGGCAATGAAGACATCACATGTCGTACTGTACCTTCTACTGGTGCGGTTGCAGTTGCGTCAGCGTCACATCGTGACGAGGCCACCGACAACTGGCTATCAGAGCATGGTATCAATGATACCGTCTCAATCGGTTCTTCATTGAAGTTTTGCCTAGTCGCTTGTGGCGAAGCAGATGTCTATCCACGCTTCGGCCCGACAATGGAATGGGACACCGGCGCTGGCTATGCCGTTTTGAGGGCCGCTGGTGGCAAACTCACCAATCCTGATGGCAGCCCTTTCGCTTATGGCAAAGCTGACTACCGCAACGGTGCCTTCATTGCTTGGGGTGGTTTCAGAAACTAATCTAGCCCAGCTTCACTATTTGCCACTGAGGAAACTCAACGGACGGCGGTGTGAGTTTCAGTGGTTGGCAGTTTGCCAGGGTTACGTGTTCACCCGTGCCAAGATACTGTTCAAAAGCCCGGTAAAATGCACCATGTGCAACTATGAGAACAGGCCCTTCATGTTCAAGGGCTTGTGTCACGCCCTTTACAGCACGTGCAGAAAACTCTTCCCAGGTTTCAGCGCCTTCGACAACTATCTCACCACGCATCCATTGGTTATAGTTCTCACCTCTCGGCGTTCCTTCCAATGCCCCTACACGGACTTCTCTCAAGTCTTCGTAGTAGATAGGTTCAAGACCGAGCACATCAGCTGAAAACTTTGCTGTTTGCCGTGTGCGTTGCAAAGGAGAACAGCAAAGGGTTTCAATCGGACAATTTTTCAATATCTTCGAAGCAGCCTCTGCCTGAGCCAAGCCAGTTTCATTCAACGGCGTGTCCACTGTACCCTGGAAAATACCGCGCTTGTTCCAGTCAGTTTCTCCGTGCCTCAGATAATAAAACTCTTTGTGCGGGATCACCTATTCTGCACCCTCTACGATTAAGGAGCGGCTGGTAGCATTCGCCCAGCGGATACCAATGATCTTTTGGTATTCTGGATCGTTGTAGAAGCCAGAGGCATCATCCCAAGAAGGAAATTCGATGACAATCGTTCGACCCGGTGCCGCATCACCCTCTAACGTGTCCATCTTACCACCACGAACAATGAACTTACCGCCATGTTTAGCCGCTATGCCTGGTGTGTGAGCAGTGTAGCCTTTGTAAGCTTCAGCATCATGGACATCAATTTGGGCAATCAGATAAGCTTTTGGCATGAGGTTAATCCTTTACAATTAAAACATGGAGACTACGGGGACCGTGGGCTCCTAAGAAGATCGTCTGTTCAATGTCACCGGTCCTTGATGGGCCAGTGATCATATTGAGCGCTCGAGGCATATCAGTACCGCCGCGCTTTTCTCTGAGGCGGTCCCAGCCGTCCTCATAAGTACCTGTCACTTGGCTTTCCCTCACTACGACAATATGGTTGTCAGGTAGAAAGTTCAGCGTCGTTGGCCCCTCTGCACCAGATTCAAGCATCAATGTGCCTGTTTCAGCAACAGCAGCGTGACAGGCGGTTAAAGAGTTGAGGTCGTCACCGTAAGAACGGCCTTGGGATACCTCAATCATAGGCGCATTCTTTGACCAAGGCAGATTAGCCAAAGATGAATGCGGCGCCTGCCGAATGGTCGCCGGTAAATTCTGGCCTTTGAGGTAGTCCGCAACAGCAGCCGGGATCTCATCCATGGATGCTAAACGCTGAACGGTGCAATCCACGGCTTTCATTTTTGTTTCAAGCAAATCAATCAACCTTGCTTGGTCAAGATCAGCAGTGCGTTTAGGAGTCAAGTTTCGTGCATGGTCGGAAATCCTTGCCTGCACAGCCTTTCGTCTCTCTTGATCAGAAGCGTCTGTTGAAAGAGATTGTTTGATTTTGCCTAGCACGGCTTCGCGAGAACCACTCATCAGTTACGGTCTCCCTTTTGGCGCTCTTTCCAAAGCTGTTGAAAGGACTTGCCTTCAGGTACCGGGAGATCGCGGTACTTAGTCCAACCGTCTTTGAAAGGGAAAAATCGGACGTTGTCGCCTTTGCCCCACAGCTTGAGCATAGCCAAATTCACCCGAACGAACCAGCGGTAAAGACTGGGACGCTTAGCAAAAAATGCCCAGAAACCAATGCCATAACGCGATGAAGCTGGAGACAGATGCTTCTCGAACTCTTTCTCCCGCCAATGCCGCATCATTTTAGGCAATGGTATCCGCATAGGACAGACGGCTTCACAACGACCACAAAATGTAGAGGCATTGGGCAGGACGCCCGTCTCTTCAATTCCTGCAAGCGCTGGTGTTAAAACCACACCCATTGGCCCGACGTAAGTCGATCCGTAAGCGTGACCGCCAACCGCATGGTAGACGGGGCAATGGTTCATACAAGCGCCGCATCGTATGCAGCGCAGCATCTCCTGAAACTCAGTTCCCAACATGGAAGAGCGACCGTTATCCAACAAAACAACATGGTATTCACCGGGACCATCTGGGTCATCAGAGCGCCTTGGACCAGTCGAGAAAGTCGTATAGGAAGAGAACTCCTGTCCCGTTGCAGACCGCGCCAACACACGTAGAATTGTCGATGCGTCTTCCAAAGTTGGAACCACTTTCTCAAGGCTAGCCACAACAATGTGAGCCTTTGGCAGTGTCTGTGTGAGGTCGCCATTGCCTTCGTTCGTGACGATGACTGAACTGCCTGTCTCTGCGATCAAGAAGTTAGCACCGGTGATGCCGACATCGGCGTCGATGTATCTTTGTCTCAAGACCTGGCGCGCTTCGTTCACCAATGAGCGTGGCTCTATGAGATTGCGATCTTCCGGTAAATGAGTGTGAACTCTGCGAAAGTCTTCTTCGACCTGATCCTGATTGAGGTGAACAGCTGGCGCAATAATGTGGCTGGGCTTTTCGCCTCTCAGCTGAATGATGTACTCACCAAGGTCAGTCTCGACCGGTTCGATACCTTGTTTATCAAGAAAATCGTTGAGCTCGATTTCCTCGGTAATCATCGATTTACCTTTGGTGACTGTCTTGGCATCTAAGTCGCGACAAATTTTGAGGATTGTTTGCCTGGCCTCTTCGCCATTGGCACACCAATGGACATGCCCACCGTTTTCCTTAACCTTGGCTTCATAGGCTTCCAGATAAAGGTCTAAGTGGTCAAGCGTGTGGTTTTTTATGTCTCTCGCCTGATCGCGAAGTTCTTCAAACTCCTCTAGTCCCGCAACCGCCTTTCTTCGTTTTTCGGTGAAGCCTTTCTTCATCTTACCCATGGCGGTCTGCAATGGCTCATTAGCAAGCGCATCAACTGAGTTGGATTTGAATTCTCTAGATTGAGTTTCCATTCTCAGCTCCCTTTCCGTTCTGTGCCAGCAATAGCGGGCTGGGAAAGATCACCTGCCAAAACTTCGGCGACGTGGCGAACCTCTATGTTCTTGCCTTCGCGGCTGATCTTTCCAGCCATGTTCATGAGACAGCCCATATCACCGGCAAGCAGCATGTCTGCGCCAGAGTTGCTGATTTCCTGTGTTTTGCAGGAAACCATCTCGTTGGAAATGTCAGAATACTTAACGCAGAAGGTTCCACCGAAGCCGCAACAGACCTCTGAGTCATTCATCTCTTTGATTTCTAACCCTTTAACGGTCTTGAGCAGTTTTCGGGGTTGTTGCTTTATCTTCAACTCTCGAAGGCCGGAACAAGAATCATGGTAGGTTACTGAGCCATCAAACTTGGCTTCAACACCTTCGACTTTCTTTACGTCAGTTAGGAAAGAGACCAATTCGAAGGTTTTCAAGGCTAGTGCGCGGGCTCGTCCGCCCCAGTCTTCATCATCCTTCAGCAGCTCTGGGTAATGATGAGAAATCATCGCGGCACAGGAACCAGATGGAGCAACAACGTAATCAAAGCCCTCGAACGCCCCAATGACTTGTCGGGCGATCTCTGTTGTCGTTTTCTTTGCACCTGAATTGTAGGCTGGTTGTCCACAACAGGTTTGCGCTTCCGGCACTGTGACGTCACAACCAGCATCTTCCAAAAGCTTAACCGCCGCAAAGCCAACGGAA
>CAJQQJ010000129.1 GCA_905480445.1 uncultured Alphaproteobacteria bacterium
GTGGGTAACCAAATCCCGACTACGCAAGAGCATTGGTATAGAAAACGCAAAGCCGTTGACACGGTCATGAAAGACATTGGTGGTGTTGTTACGCGCGTAGGTGATGAAACAGTTGGCGAGATGTGGTCCTTGGCCGATGGCGCTGACATTCTGAATGAAATTGATCCTCGATTCGCCACTAACATCAACAAGCATATCAAGTTGGCTGTTGAGCACGATCCATTCCATGTATCGGCCAATACTGATCCCAAAGGCGACCGTTCGCTGCGGCCTCAAGATCAAGACCCAGATATGTTGACCCATGTGGTTAAGGAAACAGACGCTGGCATTATCATTCGCGGTGCCAAATATGAAACAGCGGCCTCTTACTCGAACCAAGCCTTCCTGAAGCCGACTATTGCCAACTGGGGCGACGCGTCGATTTCAGACTATGCACTCGGCTGTATCGTCAAGATGAATGCTCCAGGCGTGAAACATATTTGCCGGGCTGGCTTTCAGCGCGATGGCTCTGAACGCGACTATCCGCTGTCTAACAAGTTTGATGAAGTCGACACCATCATGATTTTGGATGATGTGTTAATTCCTTGGGAAGATGTTCTCTTCTACCAGCACACAAAAGCAGCAGCCTTTATTCGCACAACTCTGCACAGATATTCTGCGATGCCTTTTGTTCAGCGCTTGATAACCTATGCAGATATGATGATTGGTGTAGCATTGTGGAACATCAAACAAACCGGACTAGAAAAGCAACCAGCTGTACAAGAAAAGTTGGCTCAGTTGGCGGTCTACCGCGAAGGCATTAACGCCCATCTAACGGCTGCGATTGCCTTGGCGGAAGAAAGCCCAGGTGGCTTCCTGATGCCGAACCAGTCCATGTTGATGACGGGACGTGTGCATGCGATCTCAAACTTGCCGGCCATGATGCACATCGCTCGCGAGCTTTGTGGTGGTCAGATCTGTATCACACCAGACGTGGCATCTTTCGAGGGCGAAGAAACCGGCAAGTGGCTCAATAAGTTTTACTCGATCAATGATGCTTGGCAGTCTGATGATCGTCGTAAGCTCTTGGCGTTTGGGCGCGACCTTCTCAACTCCTCTTACGCAGGTCACAGACTTACGTTCCATCTCTTTGCACAATCCCCACCTTTTGCTCATTTGGCAGCAGTCTACCGCAACTTTGGTTGGGACGGCCCGCTTGACTTTGTGAAGAACGCGGCAGATCTTTCGGACAATATTTACGGTAAATAGGAGCAGTTTGAATGAACTCGGTAGCGGGAAAACCATCGGCAGCGGCCGAACTTCAAGCATCAGTCTCTGTGCCGTTCGAAGAAGCACATGCTATGCCGAAGTCGGTTTATACTTCGCAAGAGTTTCTCAAGCGTGAAATTGAAGACGTGTTTGGTCAGGAATGGTTTTGTGTTGGCCGTGCCTCGACGTTGGAAAAGCCGGGTGACTACCGCACACTTGAGTTGGCCGGCCAGCCGATCATGGTGCTGAGGGATCGTGATGGAGAGTTAAAAGCACAATCCAATGTTTGCTTGCACCGCATGTCGACCTTGCTGGAAGGTTCCGGTAATGTGAAATCAATCGTGTGCCCCTACCATGCCTGGACATATGATCTGACGGGAAATCTTCGCGGTGCCCCTGCGATGAACCTCAACGAAGGCTTTTGCAAAGATAACTATCGTTTGCCACAGGTTCGTTGTGAAGTCTGGCTTGGCTGGATTATGATTTCCCTCAATCCAGACGCCCCGTTGACAAAAGAGCATTTCGGCGAAGTGGAAGCGCTGATCGAAGATTTCGACATGGGAGACTATGTCGAAACTTTCTATGAAACCCACGAATGGAACACCAACTGGAAAGTTCTCGCCGAAAACTTCATGGAATCCTATCACTTGCCGGTCTGTCATGCAGGTACCATTGGCGGCTTATCCAAGCTAGATGAAATGGATTGTCCTCCGGGGCTAGCGACTTTTAACTATCACTGGATTTTGAAAGACGAGTCCCTAAAGATCGCTATTGCTCACCCGAACAACACGAGGCTCAAGGGTGACCGACGTCGCACGACAGGTCTGTTGGCGATCTACCCATCTCTGCTCATAACCCTCACACCTGGGTATTTCTGGTATCTATCACTTCATCCCAAAGAAGTCGGTAAAGTCCATATTCAGTTTGGCGGTGGCATGTCGCCAGATTTCATCAATGATCCTGATTCACAAAAACATTTTGAACAAATGAAGGCTCTGCTCGATGAAGTTCAAGTAGAGGACAAAGGTTGCACCGAAAAGGTCTACAACGGGCTCTGTTCTAACTTCGCCAAGCCTGGTCATCTATCTCATTTAGAGCGTCCAAACTTCGACTTTGCCACTTATCTATCGTCAAAAATCCGACCCTGACATCTATCCTATTTGGGATATCTCATTTGAGACATTTTGTTCGTACTGGAACTTTTCTAAGCTCTATCGAGCTTAGTTTGTCTCACAGAGCAAAAGAATGAGGAAACTGATGGCTGAAAACAAGCCGACACATAAACGTATTCGGATGTTTAACACCAAGGAAACTTATCCAAACCAAACTTTGGACAATGATCTTTGTCAGGCGGTTGTCGCAGGCAAAACTGTTTACGTGCGCGGGCAAATAGGCACCGATTTTGATGGCAATCTCATCGGCTTAGGTGATCCTGCTGCTCAGGCAGAACAGGCCATGAAGAACGTAAAACAGCTTCTGGAAGAGTCAGGCAGTGATCTGAGCCACATCGTTAAAACAACCACCTATATCACGGACCCACGATATCGCGAGCCCGTTTATCAAGTAGTGGGGAAGTGGTTGAAGGGTGTCTTTCCGATCTCTACTGGCTTAGTGGTTGCTGGCCTCGGCCAAGCAGAATGGTTGATGGAGATTGATGTTATCGCGGTCATTCCTAACGACTGGGCGCAAGATTAAATGCACTTTACTCTTCGACAGCTTGAATATTTTATCGCTGCCGGGGAAGCCTGCTCTATCCGGAAAGCCTCTGAGGCTATAAACGTTTCGCAGCCAGCAATATCATCTGCCATTTCCCAGTTGGAAGCCTCCTTCAAGCTCCAGCTTTTCATTCGCCACCATGCCCAGGGTCTTTCTCTCACCCCGGCAGGGACTGCTTTCTTGTTAGAAGCGAAGCAGTTCTTGGCCCAGGGTGCTGAGCTTAAAAACGTTGCTGTCGATCTATCTTCAAAGCTCGCTGGTACTGTCCAGGTCGGAGCTTTTTCGGTTATTGCCCCAATCGTAATGCCGGAGCTCATTTCTCGTTTTCTTCACGAGCATGAGCATATTGAAGTCTTGATGTCAGAGGACTCGCAGCCTGTGTTGTTGGACAAGCTTAAACGCGGCGCACTCGACATTGCTTTAACATACGATCTTCATTTGCCAGAAGGAGTCGATTTTATTCCCCTGGTGTCTCTGTCGGCCTATTTGTTGCTGGGCAAAAATCACCCTTTATCATCGCGCGAAAGCCTCAGCTTGGAAGAAGTTGTTGAGGAGCGCTTTGTTCTGTTGGACTTACCGCTTAGCCGTGAATATTTCTTGTCTATGTTTATTCATGCAGGTCTGAAACCGTGGATTTATGCGCGTACGGAACATCCAGAAGTGGTTCGTGGGCTCGTCGGCAGGGGCTATTCTTACAGCCTCGCTAACGTTCGTCCTAAAAACCTTTCATCACTTGACGGCAGCGAGTTGTCTTATGTTCCTTTAAGAGGTGAACACCCTTCGTTGAACTTGGGTCTTGCTACTTTGAAAGACGTTCGGAAGACTCGTGCCCTAGAGGCCTTTGTGCTTTACTGCCAAAAATCAATAACGCAAAATAGAGTCCCTGGAATGACAGGGTCAACTAATGGTGCTTAGACAGCAGCAGGGAGAAAAAATTTGAATCAGGGCAATGCCGAAAACGCGCTTGAAGCGCGTTCAGTTGTCAAAGTTTATGGTGTTGGCAGTACAGCCGTCACCGCTTTGGCGAGTGTATCAGTTGACATCAAGCACAACGAATTTTTCACTCTTCTTGGTCCGTCGGGTTGCGGGAAAACGACCTTGCTTCGGCTCTTTGCTGGTTTCGAAGAAATCACCGACGGAGAAATTTATCTCTACGGCGAAGAGATCGAGCATCTAGCGCCGCATCAACGACCGGTTAACACGGTGTTTCAGCACTACGCTCTCTTTCCACATATGACAGTGGCTGAAAACATTGGCTTTGGACTGAAGCGTTTGAAGCGACCTAAAGCCGAGATCGACGAAACGGTCAAAGAGATGTTGGCCCTGGTTCACATGGAAGAGTTTGCGAACCGCAAGCCCAGCCAAATGTCTGGTGGACAAATGCAGAGAGTGGCACTTGCACGTGCCCTTGCGCCTAAGCCAAAGGTCTTGCTGCTTGATGAACCTTTGTCGGCCTTGGATCTCAAATTGCGTCAGGCGATGAGAGAGGAGCTTCAACGCCTGCAGAAAGAAACCGGTATTACCTTTGTCTTTGTGACCCACGACCAAGACGAAGCTTTGTCGATGTCTGACCGTATCGCGGTGATGTCAAAGGGCCATGTTCAACAAATCGGCTCGCCGGAAGATATTTACCTACGCCCAGCCAATAAATTTGTCGCTGACTTTATTGGGGATACCAATTTTATTGAGGTCAAAGTCGGCAAATCGACCAAGACTTCAACGAGCTTCACTGTCGCCAACGGTATGGAGCTCAACCTTGCACTTCCAACCGAATTAGCGACCGGCGCTGAAGCTGTTCTGAATGTTCGGCCAGAAAACATAAAGGTTGGTGTTGCGGGGAAGGGGCTTTTTGATGCCGTCGTTAAAAGTAAGACTTTCCTAGGCAATTCCTCGATTTATGAACTGGATCTTGGCGGTGGGGTTTCAATTCATACCGGTGAAGCCAATCAACTTGGCGCGAGCGACGCTTTGTCTATGGGTGCTAACGTCGGTGTCAGTTTCGCTGATGACTCTGTTTCGCTGTTAACCTCATGAGTTCCGTTTTCGAAAAAAGTTCGAAGGCCCGTTGGCTGGCACTGAGTCCCAGCCTGTTTGTCATCGGCATCTTCATGGGTGTGCCTTTGCTGATCATGGTCGGCATATCGTTTCTCGAACAAGATACCTTTGGTGGTGTTAAACCAGCCTTTTCCTATGCCGCTTACAGGCAACTCGTCATGGAGTTGGATTTCTTTGACAACCTTGTCTTTGACCCCGCATACCTAATAATTGTTTGGCGCTCCGTCTACATCGCCTTCTTGGCGATGGTGGTCACTTTGGTGTTGGGCTTCCCCATGGCCTACTACATTACAAGGCAGTCTCAGCACCGACGCAACTTGTTGATCTTTCTGATCACTATCCCGCTTTGGACAAACCTGCTGATCCGGATCTTTGCTTGGTTAATCATTTTGGGTCATGGCGGACCACTCGACATGCCGTTCAGATACTTTGACCCCAATTTCTCACTGGGTCTTTTATACACGCCTTTTGCCATTGTTTTGGGTCTAGCTTATGTCTATCTGCCCTTAATGGTTTTGCCAATTTATGCGTCGCTCGAAAAGCTGGACTTCCGTTTGGTGGAAGCGGCCTCAGATCTCTATTCAAGTAAATGGGCGGCCATGCGTCATGTTGTGATCCCTCTATCAATTCCTGGAATTGCCGCCGGTTGTATCTTGGTGTTTGTCCCTGCCTTAGGTGACTTCATTGTTGTAACCTTGTTGGGCGGGGCTAAAAACTTGATGTTGGGTTCGCTTATCCAATTCCAATTCCAAACCGCGCGAAACTGGCCGTTTGGAGCAGCTCTCTCAGTGGTTCTACTTCTTTTTGTGTTTGTCTCGATGTGGTTCTACGGACGCCTAAATAAAGATGAAGACGCAGGAGGCCACCCATGAGTAGTAAAAAGAAAAGCGCTGGTGGCGTTGGGGTTTTCCGCGGTTTAGCGACTTGGACTACAGCCCTTTATGTCTTCCTCTATTTGCCAATGTTGGTGCTGTTTATTTACTCTTTCAATGAGGGCAAACGCGTATTGATTTGGACCGGCTTCGCCCCGACTAAATGGTACGCGAAGGCCCTCAGCAATGAGGCAATTCAGGATGCAGCCATGACCTCGTTGCTGCTCGCCGTCATTGCTACCTTCCTAGCAACTTCGATCGCCGTTTCTACGGCCATCGTTCTCGCCAGGGCTGGGAGTTTTAAAGGGCGGACATTTTCACAAGGCTTGATCATGTTGCCCTTGATTGTGCCAGAGATTGTGACTGCTGTGGCGACGGCCGTGTTCTTGAACTTTGTATTGGCAAAAATTTCAATTGAACTCGGATTCGGATCCTTGATCATTGCTCACACCGTTTTCTGTATTCCTTTTGCTTTCATGCCGATCAGGGCCCGCTTGCAAGATATGAATACTGATCTGGAGCAAGCAGCGAGAGATCTCTACGCCTCCAACTGGGAAGCCTTCCGATTTATCACGTTGCCCCTCATGATGCCTGGCATCATCGCCGGGGCAGTTCTTGCCTTTGTCATCTCTTTGGATGATTTCATTATTTCAAATTTTGTAGCGACAGCTGGGTCAACTACACTGCCGGTTTACATCTACTCGATGATCCGTCAGGGCGTTAGTCCCGAAATTAACGCTGTGTCTACAATACTCTTTGCGATTTCAGCCGTCCTTGTGACGATCTACTGGTTCGCATCGAAACCTCGAAACTAACGCTTACAGGGAGAAAATTATGTTGCGTTCGTTAAAAACTAGCCTACTTGCCGCTGCGGCAACCGTGGTCGCTTTCTCTTCAGCCATGGCTGAAGAACTAAACTTCTACAACTGGACTGATTATACAAGTCCAGAGCTGATCGAAATGTTTGAAGCTGAAACAGGCATCAAGGTTAACCTTGATACTTATGATTCAAACGAAACTTTGCTCGCAAAATTGCAATCTGGTGCGACTGGTTATGACGTTGCTGTGCCATCACAGAACTTCGTTGAGATCATGATCAAAGAAGGCCTGATCCAAAAGTTTGGTGCTTCTGGTTTGTCCAACTATGGTAACTTGCATGACCAGTTTCAGAAGCCAGATTGGGATCCTGAAGGTGAGTACACAGTACCATTCCATTGGGGTTCTGCTTCAATGGGTTACCGTAAAGATCTCTATGGTAAAGACGTTGAATCTTGGGGCGAATTCTTTGAGCCAGGACCAGAACTTGCTGGTAAGCTTCAAGTTTTCCGCACACCTGATGAAGTCTTGAACTTGGCCTCACTCTATCTCGGTGTTGAGCTTTGTACTGAAGATCCTGCTGAAGCTGCAAAAATTTTGGCTCTTTTTGAAGGCCAAAAGCCATCTGTATTGCTTTACAGTTCTGAGAACATGACTGATCGCCTCGCGACTGGAGAAACAATCATGGCCAATACTTGGAACGGCGATTCAATGAAGGGTCGCATGGAAGCAAATGAAAACATCGCTTATGCTTATCCAAAAGAGGGTGTCATCGGTTGGTTTGATTCTCTTGTGATTCCAACAGGCGCAACGAACATCGAAGCCGCTAAGAAGTTCATCGACTTCCACATGCGCCCAGAAGTGATTGCACTTAGCTCCAACTATGCTCGTTACTCTAATGCAGTTAAGGGTTCTGACGCATTCATGGATGATGAAATGAAATCAGCTGCTGAAATGGTGCCACCTGCGGATGTCCCAGTGTTTGCAAGCCCAGTTTGCTCACCAGCAGCGCAGAAGCTTGTTGACCGTATCTGGACAAAGTTGTTCCAGTAAAATCTGGTAGACTGAAATCTAAAGAAGGGCGGGTTGCTTAGGCTTCCCGCCCTTTTTCTTTGGCTTAATTCCTATTGGTTTTGTCAATCGGAAGCCATGGTTCAGACAATCTGGCTTGTCGGAAAAGGCGATGCCTCATAAGGTGAGAGTAACGAAATACACCGTGGGGGAAGCCATGTCACGCGATCCGAAATACGATATCCTTTTTGAACCAATGCAGATTGGTCCTGTGACGGCGAAGAACCGGTTCTACCAGGTGCCGCATTGTAATGGTGGTGGCTATCGTGATCCCTCAGCCGCGGCAGAGCATCGTCGGGTCAAAGCCCAAGGTGGTTGGGGCACCATCTTCACAGAGCAAGTAGAGATGCATCACACCTCAGAGATCACGCCCTTTATTGAATTACGGCTCTGGGATGATCGCGACATTCCAATGTTGGCCAAGATGGCCACGGGAATCAAAGAATATGATGCCCTTGCAGGGATCGAACTGACCTACTCAGGTATCAATGGTCCTAATCTTTACACAAAAGAAGTGCCGCTTGCGCCCTCAGCAGGTCCGATTCTAACTTATACCTCTGATCCCGTTTCCGCCCGTGCGATGGACAAAGATGACATCAAGGACCTATTGCGTTGGTACCGGAATGCAGCCCGCCGATCCAAGGAAGCTGGTTTTGATATCATCTGCCTTTATGGCGCTCATGGTTTCGGCATCATTCAACATTTTCTCAGCCGGGTAACCAACCATAGAACTGACGAATATGGCGGCAGTTTAGAGAACCGCAGCCGCCTCCTGAGGGAACTTGTAGAGACCATCAAAAACGAAGTCGGTGACACGATGGCGACAACCGTGCGCTTGTCCCTCACCGAGCTGGTTGGTGGCGAACATGGCTTCTCTAACGCAGAATTGCGCGACACGATTGAAATGCATTCTGAGCTGCCAGATCTTTGGGACTTGGCCCATGGTACTTGGGAGGACTGTTCCGGACCGTCTCGCTTCAAAGAAGAAGCAGCACAACAGGAACTAGTTTCTGGGATCAAAGCATTGACCCTTAAACCAATAGTTGGTGTCGGTCGTTTTACGTCGCCTGACGTGATGGTGAAACAGATTAAATCTGGAACACTTGATTTCATCGGAGCGGCCAGACCTTCTATCGCTGACCCTTTCATACCGAAGAAAATCGACGAAGGCCGGATTGAAGATATCCGGGAATGCATCGGTTGCAACATTTGCATTACCGGCGATATGACTATGTCGATCTCTCGCTGCACTCAAAATCCTTCCTTTATGGAGGAATGGCGCAAAGGTTGGCATCCAGAAAACTATCGCAGTAGAGGCGAAACCGAATCAGTTCTAATTGTCGGTGCTGGCCCCGCTGGCCTTGAGGCTGCCAGGGCGCTGGGTGAACGAGGCTATCAAGTCGCCTTGGCTGAGGCTTCGACCGACTTGGGTGGTCGTGTGTCAAAAGAACGTTTGTTGCCGGGGCTCTCCGCCTGGGGCCGGGTTGCGGATTACCGCGAAGGTCAAATTCAAACCATGACCAATGTCGATGTCTATTTGGACAGCGAATTGACAGCAGACCAAGTGTTAGAATTTGGTTTTGAACAGGTCGGAATAGCAACGGGTTCGAGTTGGAGAAGGGACGGTGTTGCTCGTTTTCATCAACATCCAATAGCGATAGACCCTGCAATGCCGTTGTTCACACCCGATGATCTAATGGACGGCCAGTCTCCGTCAGGACATGTCGTCGTTTTCGATGACGATCATTACTACATGGGCGGCATTATGGCTGAACTGTTAGTTCAGAAAGGTTGCGCAGTAACATTGGTGACACCCGCTAATCTCGTTTCTGAATGGTCCAACAACACTCTTGAACAAGGGTACATTCAAAAAAAGCTCATTGAACTCGGTGTTCAGATCAAAGTCGCGAAGGCTGTATCATCTGTGCAAGCAGATCATGTTACGCTGGAATGCACCTATTCAGGTCAGAAAGAGAGCCTTTCGGCGGAGAGCATCCTCATGGTGACGTCAAGGGTTGGGCATGACGAGCTTTGGCTGGAACTAAAAGCTCGTAAATCCGAGTGGGCTGAAGCTGGCGTTGCATCGATCAAGTGTTTTGGTGACGCCGAATCCCCGGCGCCAATCGCTTGGGCAACCTATGCAGGCCGTCGTTTTGCTGAAGACATGGACAAAGATCTGATCGGAGATGCTTTGCCGTTCCGCCGGGAAATAGCGGAGCTAGCCGTAGACTGATTCGTTAAAATCGTCCATAAGGGCCGCCATTCATTTTGAGGGCTAGAGCATGACGATCCACTATCATTTATACGATTTACCAGAAGAGTTGGCGGCTGAAGGCTCGTTAGCGGTAGATACTGAGACTCTTGGCCTCAATCCCCATCGTGATCGCCTTTGTGTTGTGCAGCTGTCAGCGGGCGACGGCGACGCACATTTGGTGCACTTTCCTGAGCCAAACTACAAAGCACCTAACCTCAAAAAATTACTCAAAAGGCGTGACCTCACCAAGTTGTTTCATTTTGGTCGATTTGATATCGCTGTACTGGACAAGTATCTGGGGGTTAAATGCAAACCGGTTTACTGTACGAAAATTGCCTCCAAACTAGTACGTACTTATACCGACCGCCATGGTCTTAAGGATCTGTGTAAGGAGCTAATTGCTGTTGATCTTTCCAAGGAACAACAAAGCTCTCACTGGGCTGCTGAGGTGTTAAGCGATGCTCAACAAGCCTATGCTGCTTCTGATGTGCTCTATCTTCACCAGCTCAAAGAAGAATTGGACAAGCGCCTGGAAGCCCAAGACAGAGTTTCCCTGGCTAAAGCTTGCTTTGATTTCTTACCATCTAGAGCAAGCTTGGATCTCGCTGGTTGGCCTGACACAGACATTTTTGCACACAGTTGAGGATTGCGCCCCAGGGCGACAAAATTCCAACACTTTCTAGGCCTATTCAGAATCCTGGAACTGTTGTATTGAAATTTCCAAGTTTATTTATTCGGAAGTCGAAATTCTCTGATGCAAACCAATGATCTTGATATCAAAAGCGGCGTTGACGTGATTAACGCTGAGGCTGCTGCGTTGAAGCAGTTGGCTGAAGAATTAGATCATAACTTTACTGACGCTGTTGAGCTGTTGGTCGGTATTAAAGGCCGCACAGTTGTATCAGGAATGGGAAAAAGCGGCCACATCGCTCGCAAAGTAGCGGCGACAATGGCCTCTACAGGATCACCGGCTCACTTTGTCCACCCAGGGGAATGCAGCCATGGCGATCTCGGTATGATCACTACTGATGACGCCATCCTCGCGATTTCTTATTCTGGAAACACCGCTGAGCTCGCTGATTTGATCGAATATGCTCGACGCTATTCTGTGCCACTTGTCTCCATTACGAGAGACGCTGGTTCAACGCTTGCAAAGGCAGCGAACGTCAGTTTGCTGTTGCCGCAAGTTGGCGAGGCTTGCCCACTGGGGTTGGCTCCGACAACGTCAACCACCATGCAGTTGGCTATGGGCGATGCTCTGGCCGTAGCGCTTTACAAGCGTCGTGACTTCACGGCGCCGGATTTCAAAAGATTTCATCCAGGTGGTAGCCTTGGTCAACAATTGATCCATGTTCGTGACTTGCACCACATCGACATGCCACTTGTCGATCCTGGCGACGTGATGAGTGATGTACTTTTGTTGATGACAAGTAAGTCTTTTGGTTGTGTCGGTGTTGTCGGTGCAGATGATAGCCTGACCGGGGTTATTACTGACGGAGACCTACGCCGCCACATGAGCAGTGATATGCTGTCAATGACGGCAGAAGAGGTAATGACAGCGGGGCCTAAATCTATTGGGCCAGACGCATTGGCTGCAGAAGCCATTGGTCTCATGAACCAGCTTCAGATCACTTCATTGTTTGTGGTTGAGGAAGACAAGCCGATGGGAATTTTACACCTTCATGATTGTTTAAGGGCAGGTTTGTCGTGACCGAAAGCAGCCTAATCGCTGGGGCATCTAACCGAGCCTATTACGATGGCTATAGCAAGTTGGTTCATACCTTGAGGTTGGTCCTTCCACTTGCCGGAGTTTCGCTCTTGCTCCTGCTCTTTGTTTGGACAGCTTATGAAAGAAGCTCCAGCAAATTGGTGACAAAATCGTTCCAGAACATTGAAGAATTAGCGAAAGAAAAAGAAGGATTGCACAATCCTGTGTTTCAAACGTTGGATGAAGAAAAGCGTCCGATCTTCATTGAGGCTGAGCACGCCCTATCAATTCAAAACACCGAGCAGGAAGTAGAGCTTTCGGCTCCTGTCGCAAGGTTAAATACCGGATTAGAAGGGGAGATCAATCTGCGGTCTGAGAGTGGTACTTTTGACCCAGCAGGAGATAAGCTTAACTTAGACGGGGTTGTTTCAGTGAAGAATAGTGAAGGTTTTGAGCTGATTACCGATGGCGTTCAAATTGACCTTGAACAATCTGAAGCTATCTCCAACCAGCAAGTGACGGGACAAGGTCCGTCCGGACGTGTTAGAGCTGAAGGCATGGAAATTAGAAACAAAGGTGGCGTGATTTTCCTTAAAGGAAGGTCTAGTATCGTTATGAGTCCTGAAGGTGCTAACAATTAATTTTGCTAAGTGGTTGCCAACGGAGGAGGATTAAAATGAATGTTGCAAAACTAATGCGATTAACAAATCTGTCGGGAGTGATGGCTGCTGCCGCTTTGGTTCTTTTTGCAGCAAGCATACCGACGCTGGCGAAAGCTCAACTTGGTAGCGTGCCAATATTCGGCCAAGCCTCAAATGAAGGCCCCGTTGCTATTTCGGCCGAAGACGGCATTGAATGGGACCGCGATAACCGGGTGTACCGCGCACGCGGCAATGCGCAAGCAACTCAAGGATCCTTCTTTGTCATTGCCAATCAAATTGATGCTTTCTACCGGGATGGTGCAGGAAACGGCAATAAGATCTGGAAGGTTGTTGCAAAAGGTGACGTCTTTGCAAAATCAGAAGATGACGAAGTTTTTGGCGACCAAGCTGTCTATCTTATTGATGATGAGCACCTAATTCTTACAGGGTCCAATATTATCTTAAACAGCTCACGCGGCAGGCTGACTGCGAATAAACGGATCGAATACAAAGCTAAAGAGAAAGTCGCAGTCGCAATCGGAGATGCCATTGTCATCCAGAACGAAAACAGAGTTATGGCTGACAAATTGACGGCACATATGAGCAATGACGCCACTGGAAAAGGCAAACAACAGATCTCATTTATCAAGGCTGAAGGTAACGTTCGCATTGCTTCGGGGCAGGGGTTTGCACAGGCCGACAACGCTGACTATGACGTTATCAAGGAGCACGCTACACTCGCAGGAAATGTTCGGTTAACGCAGGGTCAAAACCAACTTAATGGTCGTTATGCAGAAGTTGATATGAAAAAGGGGACCAGTCGTCTCTTGGCAAACAAGCCAGGTACGACAGCGAGCGGCGGCAAGAAAGAACGTGTTTACATCCTCATAGACCCCAATTCAACTGAAGCACCGAAGACTAATTCTCAATGAATTCATCCCTAGATACCAAGCAGACAGAACAACCGGAGCTGCTATCAAACAAAGTAGACCAAAAGTACAGCGGCCTATGCGTAGAAGGTCTAGGCAAAGCTTTCCGCAAAAGGGTTGTCCTGTCTGACGTCACTTTTAATCTCCAAAAGGGTGAGGTTGTTGGTCTCCTTGGACCGAATGGTGCAGGAAAAACAACGTCATTCTACATGGTTTGCGGGTTACTTACCCCTGATCAAGGCAGAATTTGGTTGAATGGAAAAGAAATCACTGCCTTGCCAATGTATCGTCGATCGAGATTGGGTATCGGTTATCTTCCTCAAGAACCTTCTATTTTTAGAGGAATGCATGTTGAGCAAAACATCAGGGCAATTCTACAAGTAACAGAACCAGATCCTGCCCACCAAGAAGCAGTGCTTGAAGAACTGTTGGCTGATTTTTCGATTGAGCACCTCCGCAAGTCAGCTGCTTTGTCGCTTTCAGGTGGAGAGCGGCGGCGTGTCGAGATTGCCCGCGCTTTGGCTGCTCGGCCTGACTTTATTTTGTTAGATGAACCCTTCGCTGGCGTTGACCCCATTGTGGTCGGCGATATCCGACGTCTGGTAAGCCAACTCAAGAACCGCGGTATCGGCGTACTTATTACAGACCACAATGTAAGAGAAACGCTTAGTGTCGTTGATCGCGCATATATTATCTTCGACGGTCGCGTTCTCATGTCAGGAAAACCAAGCGAGATCATTGCGAACGAACAGGTGAAAGCGGTTTATTTAGGGGACAGCTTCACTTTATAGTGGACAACTCGCTAACAATTTAGCTAATGTTGAAAAAGATGGCACGAATATTGCTGTCTACTTCATTTTAAGCTAGATTATATTTTATGTCCGTTTCCCAGAAGCTTAGTCTCCGTCAATCTCAATCCCTGGTGATGACACCACAATTGCAGCAGGCAATCAAGCTGTTGCAACTTTCCACTGTGGAATTAGGGCAGTATATTGAGGGCGAACTTGAGACTAATCCTTTATTGGAGCGCGATGAAACTCAACGGCAGGATGGGGATGCGCTTGATTCAGAGCTGCCGGCAAATGAAATGCCATTTGAAGGACCTTCAAATGAGCTGTCACTGGGAGAAAATCCGGCCCAATCAGTTGAGGTTATGGATCAAGCCTTGGCACAGGCAGAATCAACAGACGTCGAAGTCGGTGCAGGCGTTGCTTTTGAAAACTGGGGTAATGGTTCTCTGAATTCTTCTGGGTTTGATGAGCTCGATTGGGCGTCCAATATAGAGAGCCAACCTTCTCTTCGTGATCATTTAGCTTCTCAAATCAACATCGAGTTCGACAATCCACTAGATCGATTGATCGCCGGACAACTTGCAGAAGGCTTGGATGAAATTGGCTATCTCCAAACCGATCTTCTTGAGGTATCAGAGCGCCTTAACTGCTCCCTGAAGGCTGTTGAAACAGTTTTGGCTCGAACTCAAGCTTTTGATCCCGCAGGCATTTTTGCGCGGGACCTAGCTGAATGCCTGAAATTACAGTTGATTGATCAGGGTCGCTGGGACAGCGTTTTCCAGTCCTTGACCGAAAACTTACATCTAGTTGCTGATGGTGACTTAAAATCACTTGCTAAGTGCGCAGGAGTCTCATCGTCTCAAATCGTGAGGCGGATCGCTGAATTGCGTTCTTTACAACCACGCCCAACCAGTGATTTTGATATCGAAATGATCCAGACTGTGATCCCCGATGTTATTTTGAGGACCGATGCGAAAGGCGACTGGGTTTTAGAGTTGAACAGCCATGCTCTGCCTCGATTGATTGTTAACAACAGCTATTCTAGCTTGGTCAAATCGCCGACAGCACCGAACAAAGAACGTGAGTATTTCATTGATAAATACCAGTCCGCCAATTGGTTGGTAAAAGCCTTGGATCAGCGGGCCCAAACTGTACTGAAAGTCGCGACCGTGATCGTTGAGAAACAGGGGGCTTTTTTCGCTAAAGGCGTTCAGTTTATGAAGCCGCTAGTCTTGAAGGACGTGGCTGAAGAAATTTCAATGCACGAAAGTACAGTCAGCCGTGTGACATCAAACAAGTTTATAGCGACGCCGCGCGGTGTTTTCGAACTCAAATATTTTTTCTCTTCGGGGGTGAGTTCTTCTGATGGTGAAAGCAGTCACTCCGCTGAGGCCATCAAACATCTTATCAAACGATTTGTTGATAACGAAAAGTCAGATGCAGTCTTGTCTGACGACACGATCGTACAAATGTTAAAAGATGAAAGTATTGACATTGCGCGGCGAACTGTCGCTAAATACAGGGAAGCTCTTCGCATTCCCTCTTCGGTTCAAAGGCGAAAGCAAAAAGCATTTATGGCCGCTTAGGTATAAATGTA
>CAJQQJ010000130.1 GCA_905480445.1 uncultured Alphaproteobacteria bacterium
GAGCGGCTTTCACATAGTCCATATTTCTAACCCGCAAGCATTCCGCGCGAACAACCGAAACCAAGGCAACCCAGGAGAAAAAGAACAGCAATATGAGCAGGGACCAGAACCCTGGCACAATGACGCTGGATAGGATGATCAACAAATAGATTTGAGGCATGGAGGTCCAAATTTCGATCACTCTTTGTGCAATCATGTCTAGAAGCCCGCCAAAGTAGCCCTGCATAGCGCCTGATATAATGCCCACGATGGATGACATCACTGTAAGCACTAAGGCAAAGAGCACAGAGATACGGAAGCCGTAGAGAATCCGCGCAACCACGTCTCGCGCTTGGTCATCGGTGCCTAGCCAGTGATGGCGGCTGGGGGGAGCAGGTGCTTCCCCGTCAATGTCGTTAGAGATAGTTGTATAGTTGTAGGCAATAGGCGGCCAAATGATCCATCCATTGCGTTCTTCGATCAGTTCCTGGACGTAAGTATCCTTGTAATCGGCTTCCGTCGGGAAATCGCCGCCAAAAGACTCTTCAGAGTATGAGGTGAGGATCGGAAAGAAAAAGCCGTCATCTGACTTGATCATCAAGGGGCGTTCATTCGCAACGATCTCAGAAAAGAGAGAAAGCACAAAAAGCACCAAGAAAAACCAGAGCGAGAAGAAAGCCCTGCGGTTTTGTCGGAACTTCAGCCATCGTCTTTGTGTGATTGGTGAGACTGTGAAGCCAAAGAGGCGCGGTTTCATTGGCTGATCAACTGACATCATCAAGACTCCCTGCTCTCAAAGTCAATTCGAGGGTCGACCAGCATGTAGGTTATGTCGCTGATCAATGTTGTCACCAAGTGGATCAAAGAATAGATGTAGAGAATGCCAAACATCAGTGTGTAGTCACGTTTCAAAGCGGATTCAAAAGCCAAGAGCCCCAAGCCATCCAAGCTGAAGATCGTCTCAATGAAAAGCGAGCCAGTGATAAATATTGTGCCGAACGCGACTGGGAAACTGGCGATCACGACCAGCATAGCATTGCGGAAAACGTGGCCGTAGAGAACGCGTTTTTCGCTCAAACCCTTTGCCCGAGCCGTTAGTACATACTGCAAACGAATTTGGTCGAGAAAGGAGTTCTTGGTTAAGAATGTCAGAGAAGCAAAAGCGCCCACGATCATCGCGGTCAAAGGCAGTGCTAAATGCCAGAAGTAATCAAGGATCTGACCGAAGAAAGATAAGTCGTCCCAGTTAGCCGAAACCAACCCCCGAACTGGGAACCATTCGAACATGCCACCTTTCCCGAAGATGATAAGCAATAAAACGGCGAAAGAGAAGGAGGGGATAGCGTGACCGACGATGATGACACCGCTTGAAACAACGTCAAATCGGCTGCCATCCCGCATGGCTTTCGATATTCCTAAGGGAATACAAACTAAATAGGTGATTAGAACCGTCCAAAGACCAAGCGAGATAGAAACTGGCAATTTCTCTTTCATGATGGTCCAAACGGAATCGCTTCGGAAATATGATTCTCCGAAATCAAAGCGCAAATAGTTCCACATCATGGTGAAAAATCGCTCATGGGCAGGCTTGTCGAAACCGAATTGCTTTTCTAGCTTCTCCACAAAGCCTTCTGGAAGACCCTGTGCGCCGCGGTAACCGCTTTCGCCGCCGCTACTTCCGCCGCCGACGTCACCTGTACTGCTGACACGATTGACACTTTCAGAGCCAACACCCGTGAGTCCGGCCAAAATTTGTTCAACTGGCCCGCCAGGTGTCACTTGTACAATAGCGAAGTTTAACAACATGATGAAAAACAGCGTCGGCACCATGAACAAAACGCGTCGTGCGATATAGCCTAACATAAGATCTACTCGTTAGTGGTCTATTTCAGCGACGATTTACGTTCTTCAAGTGTTGAAGCCTTGTCAGCATCGATCCACCAGTATTCCAAGCGCGCACCTTCCCAAGGAAGTACGGCAGGGCGGTCAAATTTATCCCAGTAGAGCAATCGATTAGACGATAGATACCAGTTTGGGACAACATAGTCGCCCCAAAGTAAAACACGATCTAGGGCTCGTGCGAAACTCTGTTGCTCAACAAGACTAGTGGCGGAAATTAGACCTTCCACTAGCTCATCGACAATGGGATCATTGACGCCAGAGAAATTGAAACTGCCTGGGTTTTCAACACCTTCAGATCCAAAATAGTGATACTGCTCTACACCAGGTGCTTGGCTCTGTGGTAGATTGAGGCTAATCGTATCGAAGTCATAGGTTTTAATGCGCTCTAGGTACTGAGAAGGATCGATCACTCTCACAGAAACGTTCATTCCAAGACGTTCATTTAGAATTTTTAGCCAAGGATTGAGTATGCGATTTGAGCTCGCCGAGGCTTGAAGGATTTCAAACGCAACCTGCTCATTAGAAACTGGGTCAATGAGTTTCTTATCTTCAAATCGATAGCCTGCTTCTTTTAGAATTTTGAGCGCGGATCTCAAATTCTTTCGGTTTTTCCCAGAGCCATCACTAACTGGTACAACATAAGGCTCTGTGAAAAGTGCATCGGGCACTTGCCCGCGATATTTTTCTAGTATTTCTAGTTCCAGACCAGAAGGCAGCCCAGTTGAAGCCATATCTGAGTTTTCATAGTAAGAGGCGGTTCTTGTGTATTGGTTGTGGAACAGTGTCTTGTTGGTCCACTCGAAATCAAAGGCGAGGTTAAGTGCCTGCCTGAGGGCCTGATTTTGGAATACCTGACGCCTTGTGTTCAAGTACCATCCTTGCATGCCCTGAATTTCTTTGTAGTCAATCCATTCCTTTTTAAGGACACCTTGTTCGACAGCCGGTAGATCATAACTGTCCGCCCAGGCAGCTGCCTTGTTCTCCTGCCAGAAATCTATTTCACCACCTCTCAAAGCTTGGCGAATAATTTCCAACTCACGGAAGTATTCCTTGCGCTGACCGGCGATGTTGAATTTGCCTTTGTTGACCGGAAGGTCTTTGCCCCAATAGTTCGGGTCCAATTCGTATTCTATAAATCTGCCCGGTTCAAAATCTTTTATTTTGTAAGGACCAGAGCCAATAGGAATATCCAAACTGCTCTCAGTAAAGTCCTTTCCATCCCAGTAGTGTTTGGGAAAGACAGGGACTGCGCCAGCCATTAGAGGCAATTCTCTACTGCTTTTAGTAAAAGTGAACTTGACCTTGTTTTCTGCAACAACCTCTGCTTTCACTATGTCCTTCCAAATGACAGTGAAAGAAGGGGCACCTTTGTCTTTTAGCGTATCGAATGAGAAAACGACATCTTCCGCTGTCACGGGTGTGCCGTCATGGAAACGGGCTTCTGAACGAAGTGTGAATGTCACCCATGTTCTGTCGTCAGGCCATTCAATTTCTTTAGCCAGCAGTCCATAAGTAGAGCTATGTTCGTCTTTACTGTCGACGGTAAGAGTATCGTACATCGTTGTGAAATCGGCTGGGCCAGGGCCCTGAATCATCCCGTAAGCTGCATCGCCTTTTAGAATAAATCTGTGAAGGCTGTCGAAAGATCCAAACTCGCCAACCACCATCTTGCCGCCCTTAGGCGCATTAGGATTGACGTAGTCAAAGTGTTTAAAATCAGGGCCGTATTTAGGCTCGCCGAAAATGGAAATGCCGTGGCTGCGGTTAATGTTTTCCTCAGCTTGACCCACGGGAACCAGCGGTACTGCCGTTAAAACGACCGCAAAAAACAGTGCACTTAGGTCTCTACCAAGAAACTTGAACATTAACTTACCTTTCTATTGCCTTTCCAATTCGGCCACTTACGAGTCTTTTGATTTGCTCAAAGATTTCGCCGGAACTGCTTGTTTATGGTTACTCTTTGAAAGAAAAAAACGCCAGACTTATGGCAAGTCTGGCGTTTTTGATAACATCTCGGTGACCTCATTGTGAGATCGCGAATTTTCTTAGCTTATTCAATCGGCGCAGGGTTTGCGCTCAGACTATTTAAGTAAGCGATGACGTTTGCACGGTCTTTTTCTTTTTTCAGACCAGCGAAAGACATCTTGGTTTTCTTAGCGAAATTCTTAGGTTTGTTGAGGAACATGTTTAGGTTCTCAAAGTTCCAAGCCTCAGCAGACTTTTCTGTTAGAGAGCCTGAGTACTTGTAACCAGGTGCTGCAGCGATGGGGCGATTGACGATGTCCCAAAGATTTGGGCCAGTGCCATGGCCTGCATCGCCATCTACTTGGTGACAAGACTTACATTTTTTGAACACTTTAACGCCGGCTTCTGCATCAGCAGCAGCCAACAGTGGAGTGATAGGCGCCAAAGTTGCTACAACCGGGGTCGTAGCGTTGGTTGAAACAGCTGCTATTTCTGGCACAGGGTAGTGTTTTGCACCCGTCGCCACTTCGCCGCCATGACTGTCACCACCTTCAGGATGGATCAATGCTTTGGAGATGTAATTGGCTGACATTACGATGAAACCGCCGAGTAGGACGGCACCGATAACTTTGTTGGCTTCGAGCGACATTCCGCTTTCCTTATTCGTCTGTCACAAAACTTTGCAGTCTTTAACCAAGAACAGTCGAGCTTGACAATAGTTGGCTGCACAGGCGGCGCAGGCAAATTGCCGCAAAGATGAAAAAATATGAGTTTAAGTTGGTTATTCGCTGAAATCAGGGAGATTCAGTGCTTTGACCTCAACCGTAAACTTCTCGAGTGCGTCAAATCCTGGCCGATCAAGCTGATAAATGCCACGCTCGACTTTACTAAACCAACCATAGTGATTCTTGTTCATGATCACCGCAGCCCGTGTGACCCCAACTTCCTTTGCAATTATGGCTGCTTTTGTGGCACCTCTCGCTGATAGAAAGGCGGCACATCTCATGGCATCTTGGCGATAAGCTGTGATCAAGGGTTTGCCGCTGGTTCCGCCCAAGTTCGGATCTCCGCTCCTGGCGTCGAATTCTTTCAGAATGCTTTTACGACGTTTATGGCTTTGTCTTGGATTGTATGAGCCAGGTTCTAAGTGAACCTCAATTTTGGGCGCTTTACTTTTGTAAAACTTGACGGCGATCAAACCCAAACCAAGCCGGCGACATAGTTTGATGACGTCTTTATAGGATTTGCGCCATCCTTTGCTAGGCCCTTTTGCGACGGCCAAATAAACGTGATCACTGATCGCCTGACGCCGTATGCCCTGGAAAATCAACTGCAGGCTAAATGAAAGCTTCAATTCGATGATAAGCGGCGGTTCGCCTTCTTTCATGGCAACGACGTCACAATCCATGATTTCGCTTTTTACCTCAAAGCCTCGTTCTTCAAAAAGGCTTTTAACTGGCTGATAAAGATCTGTTTCCCGCATCTGCTTCCTTTAACACCAAAGTTGCTCTAGGTGAATCGGCAAGTTTACGGCGGTCGTTGACAGTCTTTGTAAGCCGGTGATAGGTCAAACATTATGATTAACGTACAGTCGATAGGTTAACGAAGTGAATCAAAGTCTTGATGCTTTCAAAGGGCAACCCCAGAAAGTCTCTTTCCAGGGGGTCCCTGGGGCCTATTCGAACATGGCCTGCAAAGCGGCTTTACCTGGTTGGGAAGTGCACCCTTGTCATGATTTTGAAGAAGCATTCGCAGCCGTAACAGACGGCCTGGTCACATTGGCGATGATTCCAATCGAGAACTCTACTGCGGGACGTGTTGCTGATATCCATCATCTCATGCCTGGCTCTGGATTACATATTATCGGCGAACATTTTCAGCCCGTCGAACACCAGTTGCTTGTGAACAATGGCGTGAAGCTAGAAGACATAAAAGAAGTCAGAAGCCATGAACAGGCACTGTCGCAGTGTCGAGATAAAATGCGCTCTCTGGGCATTGAACCGGTTAAGTACCCCGATACCGCTGGCGCCGCGCAAGATCTTGCACATAATCCACGTGCCGATGGTGCGGCAATTGCCTCTAGGTTGGCAGCGGAGCTTTATGATCTTGATGTCCTACTAGAGGACGTTGGCGATCAAGTTGGTAACACAACACGATTTGTTATTTTGTCCCGCGAAGCCATACGCCCTGTTCAAGGATCAGGCCAAGCTATGACGTCGTTGGTTTTCCAAGTAGAATCTCACCCTGCGGCCCTCTACAAGGCCCTGGGTGGGTTTGCGACAAACGGCGTTAACCTGACAAAACTAGAATCCTATTTGGATGGCGAGTTTACTGTTGCTCAGTTCTATGTCGACTTAGAAGGTCATATCGACGACGAAGCCATGCAGTATGCGTTGAAGGAATTGAAATACTTCGGCAGTTATGACCACCTAGGAACCTATCCTGCGAACGAGTTTCGACTGAAAGCTGGAAAATAATGGCTGAATCGAGCCAAAAGACCGTTCCTTTTGGTTCCATTCTTCTGTTGATATTTGGGCTGTCATTAGCGGCGCTAAACGGTGCTTTGATGAAACTGCTCACTGACTCAGTTTCCGAGATCTTTATCGTCTGGGCGCGATACATGGGTTACTTCATCATCATGGTGCCCGTGACCCTCTATTGGGCAAGAGGCGAAAGTCTTTACCCTGTTGCGCTAAAACTTCAATTTTGGCGAGCTATTACGTTAGTAATCGGTACACTGGCGTTCGTGACAGGGTCCAAAACGACTGATTTTGCTGATGCGATAGCCATCCTTTACATTTATCCTTTCTTGTTAACACTTATGGCGCCAGTTTTCTTGCGCGAGAAAGTACCGCTAGTTGCCTGGCTTGGTGTGATTGGTGGTTTTTGCGGTGTGTTACTTGTCGCCAAACCAACTTTTCAAGGCCTTGATATCGGGGCCTTGTACATTTTGGTTTGTGGTATGGCCGTCGCCATTCATATGGTACTCAATCGAAAAATCGGCCCCATGGCTAATCCTTTGATCACCTCTATGTGGGGGGCGTTGATCAGCTGTGTTATTCTTTCGATTTTCGTTCCTTTTGGTTGGCAACCGCCATCGTTCGATCAGTTTTGGATTTTGATTGCGATCTCAGCTCTTGCTGCCCTTAGCCAATCAATCACCTTGATTGCTTTTGCGCGCGCAGAAGCCTCAATGTTGGCTCCCTTTACTTACGCAGAAGTCGTTTCAGCAATTTTCATTGGTTTAGCAATGTTTGGCACTTTGCCGGACTATTTGTCCTGGGCGGGAATAGTTCTGATCATAGTAAGCGGTCTGATTGTGTCGCTGGTGCCAAAATTCGGGGGCAAAATTACGCGAAGACGTCATTCGCCACTGTGACCAACAACAGACCACAAATCGGATGACTTGGCACCGCCAATCAGCTAGTTAGTTTGGGTTCTCATATCTAGCGGCAAGCAACAATGTCATTCTTCTCAAGAATCATCAGAAAACTGCGTAAAAAGCAAGTCAGAAAGGCTGTGACCTCCGGGTCGTTGACCAGCCGTTTTCAAACGATCTACCAAGAAAGATTTTGGAGCGGTGCTTCGGCTTCTGGCCCAGGTTCCAGCTTAGAACAAACAACAAAGATCCGGGCGAGATTGCCTGGTCTGCTGCAAGACCTCGGTGTTAAAATCTTGTTAGATGCGCCTTGTGGCGACTTTTTCTGGATGAAACATGTTGATCTTGGTGCTGCCAACTACATCGGCGGTGATATCGTACCTGAGATAATTGAAGACAATCAGCAAAAATACGGTTCCCCCAACCGCCGTTTTGAAGTCGTGGATTTAGTAGCTTCGCCCTTGCCCGACGCTGACCTTTTGCTTTGTCGGGACGTTCTGGTTCATTTGTCTTACGAAGACATTAACAAGGCGCTTAAGAACCTTTGTGATTCCAACATCAAATGGCTGTTGACGACCCATTTTCCTGAACACCAAAATGAAGACAACCCCAGTGGTCTGTGGCGGCCAATCAACCTGCGGGACGAGCCTTTCTCGCTGCCAGTACCTACTGAGCTGATTGATGATACGCCGAATGAAGAGTCCTTTTCCCATCCAGACAAAACGCTGGGTCTGTGGGCAGTCAGTGATCTGAGAGAATTTATTAGTTAACGAATGCCGAGATCTTAAGAATTCTCTTCGATCCAGTCGTTGAGAATTGCACGTGCGATTGAGTCGAGACGCGGTAGTCCGAGAATTTCGCTGGTTACTGCTTTTTCAATTTCACTTGGGGTATACCAATCTGCTTCAGACAACTCCTCTTTGTTGACGGTCATCGCACTGCTTTTGGCCGTCGATGTGAAACCCAACATGATGGAAGAAGAAAAGGGCCAAGGCTGAGAAGAGTGATAGCGGATATTTTCAATTTCAAGACCGACTTCCTCCCAAACCTCCCTGGCAACGGCTTGTTCCAGGCTTTCACCCGGTTCAACAAAGCCTGCGAGAATAGACCTTAAGTTCTCCGGGAAGTTAGGGTTGGACGCCAGCAACACGCGACCTTCGTGCTCAACCAGCATAATGACTGCTGGGTTGATGCGCGGGAAGTGTTCAACACTGCATTTATCCTTGGTGCAGCGCCTAGAGTGCCCTGCAGATCTGGAGCTAGTTTCGGAACCACAGCGGCCGCAAAACCTTGCGTCTTTGTGCCAGCGAAGAATGGTTTGAGCATAGGCAACGATAGAAGCATCATCGGCTGATAAAGAGAGTCCGGCGCCTCGCAAATCTATACAGGAAAGATGTTGGTCAAACCAATCCTGCTCGTCCAATGGATCAATGGTGCTGATATCCACAGCGGCCAAAGTTTGCCCTTTATGCGATTGGCCCAAATAGATGATCTGAGGCTTGTCTAAGCCCAAAGCCTGGTACTCAGCGACACTGAAGTACCGCGGCTTCGATCTTTCTTTGTTGGTGAAAACTCGATCATTCCACACGGGTACAAACAGACAGTCGTCACCTTTCAGGCGATTCTCCATTTGTTGGTCATCGTCACGGAAATGAGCCATGCGATCGAAGCCAGAAGTGGCATAAAAATGCGGTTGCATAGGGTTACAGGAGCTTTCTGTTAGACTTTCTTTATCCATGCCCTTTCAGGCCTTGCATGTGAAGCAAAAAAAGGGAATAAGGGCCGACGAGGAATTGCTTTTGGGCACACTGCCCGCCAACCCGGTCAGGTCCGGAAGGAAGCAGCCGTAACGAGTT
>CAJQQJ010000131.1 GCA_905480445.1 uncultured Alphaproteobacteria bacterium
CAAAACCCAGAAATGGGGCGTGAAACCATGCCAAATTGGCTATATCCAACCCTAAAAGTTGCAAATAACTGATCCTACTGGAAATCCATCGCTAATTCGGTAATGTCAGACGGGAAAATAGGCCTTATACTGAGGTCTCACTAGTTGTAAATTTCATGGTAATTTTCCTCCTTACCCATATTCATGTTCTCAATTCGGAACACCCCTTCACAATGCAACTCTCAGAAATTTTGAGAACCCCCTCTATCTAGGGGGGGAAAATAGGCATTTGTTTTGATTTTTTAAGTCTTTAGATAGAAAAATCTATATTTAAAACTATCCATAAGAAGTTTCTACTGAAGGAAAATCATGTCGGTATCTTGTGTCCTTGCTCTTCAAAAATTCAAAATTCGGGGTGGATTTAGTCAGAGAACAAAAGAATTTTTTGCCCCTTCCAAAGCACAATATTTGGCGAAAAGAACGCAAATCCATGACAAAGACTTTGTTTAGACTCCTACGTTTAACTCGAATGGGCAACGCACTGGTTTCTGGGCGGCGTTTATGGGTAAAAATAATGTCGTTCGAGACCGATGGTTGCAGAAGGCACGGATTAGGAATTTAGCTGGCTATAACCCTTTTCCTTCACATGTTGGACTTGGCGATTTGGATGCTCAACGCTCATTTCCAACGGGGATGAACTTGAAAGGCTAAGAGACCCTTATGACCGTTATCTCTAACTAACCGTCCGTTTTAGGATGAAGCCTTCTCACCACTGTGGCATCCTGGTCCAAACACAAAGGAGACTAATCAGTGAGACGTGGTCGCGGAAGACAACAAGACTCAGCAATCGCTGCACCTGCCGTGGCACAACTCCCTTGGCTGAAAGTTGACAATCACTGGTCACCAGTTGAACCCCTGCCCCCAGAGCACCTCGAGAAAGTCCACGACAAGTCGATGGAGATCGTCGAAAATCTTGGCGTTAAAGTCCTCAGCCAAACTGCCCGTGACTTGTACCGCGAGGTCGGGGCCGATGTGAACGACAGCACAGAGTTCGTGCGGATGGATCGTCAGCTATTGCTGGATCTAGTTGCTAAGGCCCCCGACAAATTCACCCTCACACCACGTAACCCCGATAAGGCCCTGTTAGTTGGCGGTAACCGGATCAACTTTGGTATGGTGTCAGGTACCCCCAACGCTCATGATGCCATCAACGGACGTCGCCCGGGCAATCTTGCGGACTACATCAAGTTCATCAAGCTCGGTCAGTATTTCAACATCATTCATTTCTTTGGCAATCAAACGCTTTCGACCAATGATTTACCCGCTAACACTCGCCATCTTGATACAACTCTCATCAACTTGACTCTAACGGATAAGGTCTTCATGGCCTTGTCCATTGGTCGGGGCCGTGTGACGGATGCTTGTAATATGGTCGCCATTGCGCGTGGGATCAGCAATGAAGAGCTGGCCCAAAGCCCGACTGCGATCACCAACATCAACGTCAACTCACCACGTGTGCTCGACACAGAGATGTCGGACGCGGCTATCACAATGGCGGAGCGCGGACAGGGCCTGACCGTCACCCCCTTCACCTTGATGGGCGCCATGACACCTGTCACAATGGCGGCCGCTTGTGCTCAGGCCAATGCTGAGGCACTCCTTACTATTGCCCTCACCCAGATCGTTCGTCCCGGCGCGCCGGTGGTTTACGGCAACTTTACTTCCAATGTTGATTTGCGCTCCGGTTCGCCGACATTTGGCACGCCTGAGAATGCCAAAGCCAACCTGATTGGCGGACAGCTGGCGCGGCGATACAAACTACCTCACCGTACCTCTGCCTGTAATGCATCAAACTGTGTTGACGCTCAAGCAACCTGGGAAACTCAGATGTCGCTTTGGGGTGCCGTGCAGACCCATGGCAACATGATCTACCATTCCGCTGGATGGCTGGAAGGCGGTCTCGTTGCTTCGTTCGAGAAATTCATCATCGATGTCGAGATGTTGCAATACCAAGCCGAGTTATTGAAACCCGTCGATGTGTCTGATGAGGAATTTGGGTTGGACTCAATGGTCGAAGCGGGGGCTGGCGGGCACTTCTTCGGCACTGCCCACACCATGGAGCGCTATCAAACAGCTTTCCACCAACCTTTCCTCAGCGATTGGCGCACCAACGAAAACTGGACCGCCGACGGTGCTAAGACAGCCACCGAACGCGCGACAGAAATCTGGCAAAAAGTGCTAGATGACTACGAAGAACCCGTGCTGGAACAGGACCGTAGAGAAGCCCTGGAGGAATATGCCGCCAAACGCAAAGAAGAGATCGGCGACGGCGAACCGTAATCTAGCCAGCCGCGATTTCCGTCAATGTCGTCGTCAATTGGTCGACTTGTTTGATTGTGTTGTAATGCAGCATTGAGACTCTGACCACGCCGTTGTTCTCGGTCTCGCCAAGCTCTTCCACCAAACGTTTGGAATGGAAATCGCCGAACCTGATCGCGATGGAATAGTCATCCATCTTGCGCGCTACCTCACCAGAATCTTGCCCATCTAATCTGAAAGCAATGGTCGGCGCTCTAAGTGAATTTTCATTTGTCGTCTTGCCGATGATCTTACAGTCATTGCGGCTGCGCAGATAGGTCAGTAGGCGTTCAGTCAGCATATCTTCTTGGCGAGTCATTGCCCCGAAAGCAGCTTCTATGAGGTTGCGATTGGAACCAGAGGCTCCTGATTTCTCCCCCAGTTGAGAAAGGTAATCAACAACGCCTACGGTTGAGTAAGCCAGTTCATAGTTCGCGTTGCCGGGCTCTAGCTTACCAGGCACCTGATCTTTGCCATAGAAATAGTGATACAGGCCATCAAGCTCCAACAGGTGGTCATACTTGCCGTACATGATCGCTATGTGCGGGCCGTAACATTTGTAGAGGCTGAAAATATAGTAATAGACATCCCAAGCCTGGACATCAATAGCCCGGTGCGGAGCGTAGGCAACGCCATCAATACAGATACGTGCGCCTTTCGCATGAACCAGACGGGTAATGTCGGCTATCGGATTTATCTGGCCCAGAATGTTAGAAACGTGATGAACACAAACCAATCGCGTTCTCTCAGTCATCAAAGCTTGAAGATCGTCCAACTTCAACTCATAAGTCTCTGGGTCAACTTTCCAGAACTTAATTTTGACACCGACTTCCTGCAGCTTTTCCCATGGTCCAATGTTGGATTCGTGATCTGCCGTCGACAAGATGATCTCATCGCCTTCTTCGAATTGGCTCTGCATCGCTCGCGCCAAATTCTGTATCAGCACAGTGGAAGATGGCCCAAAGATCATTTCCTCATGGCGAGCTGCATTTGTCAAAACCTGCGCCGCTTTTCGCCCATCTAGCAAAGCCTCTGCAGCGGCAACAGACACTGCGTAGCTCCCCCCGGTTTGAACATCGCGCTCAAAGAGAAACTCAGTTATGCGTTCAACCGCCCCCCTCACCGTTTGCGACCCACCAGCGTTGTCCATCAACGTCCAACCTCGACTCAGGCCAGGAAACTGCGAATGGACAAATTCAAGGTCGATAAGATCGCTTGTCTTTGTCATGAATTCTCTTTCTATTCATTTAGTTATTATAATGATCTAGATTCTTCACAGTCGAGATCGTTGAAAAAAGTCAAAGCTTCAGCATCTAAATCTAGCTCTTGCAATCTGTGGATCGGCTTTATTCCAGACCCTATAATTTTTTTAGTCTCTGCTCCGCGATAGAACCTCTGTTGAAGTTCAGAGATGTACCGACACTCTGTTACTCCATAGTTTGTTTTATCCTTGTGGACACACCTATAAAGCCCGTGTGCCACAAGATCCGCAAGTTCAAGAAGGGGTTCTTCACCTTTCTCTTTGGTATAAATCTTCAACGGATTGATTCGAACCAGCTTTTGCGTCTGAGGGTAAATTGGCGACTCTTGGCATCTAGAAATAAGTTTTCAAAAAGGCGAAGCATTGAACGGTCCCTGTTCCATACAGACGGATAGGTTTTCTTTTTCTATTCCTCGCTCAATCATAAAAGCTACGACTATCTCCAGCAGGTATTGAGCACATTTATGGTAGTATCTTGAATGATCTTGGTTAATCTGATTCCCATACCATCCAAGGGTAGATTTCTTCGAAATTACGCCAAAGCACACAACGGGAACCTCAGCGACTTCTCGTGCGAAACGAACTTTCATTTCATGCTTCAAACGACTGCAATGTAGCGGTTTACGAAACTCGCTAGATAGACTCTTAAGCTTCGACAGCAGTGACTTAGCATGAGCACTATCAACCAAGACTGCTCCAAGAACCATGTAAGGCGATGAACCGGGAGAGTTACCATCGCTTACTTTCGTAATGCCAGCGTCTCCACTTTCATCGACAAACAAAGTGAAATCCAAACCCATCAGATCTCCCAATGAGTAACCTTGACATCAAAGTCAGGGCGGTCGCGTTCGGCTTGTGGCTGCTCCATTTGGCCAAAATAAAGCACGCCGGCGATCCGGTCTTGCTCTTCCATTCTGAGTGCTTTGTGCACTGACTTATCATAGGCCAACCACTCTGAGATCCACTGACCATAGAGGCCTTGGACGTGGGCGGCGAGTAACATGTTTTGGCAGACTGCCCCGGCGGAAAGGACCTGCTCCCATTCAGGCACTTTGGCTGTGTCACGGATTTCACTGATCACTACAACGACGGTTTCGGCACGCATGAAGCGATTAGCCTCAAAGCGCAGAGACTCTTCGCCAGCGTCAGGATTGGCTTGCTGAAATGCATCAGCAATGGCTTTGCCAAAGGTCGAGCGCGCCTCACCTTCAAAGACAACAAACCGCCAAGGCGCTTTTTTGCCATGATCTGGCACACGCATTCCGGCTTTCAAAATGATTTCCAACTGTTCTGCCGTTGGACCGGGGCCAACCATATCTCGAGCACGACCAGAACGACGGCTTAGCAGTAGATCAATAACTTCGTTCATTTAGATTTCTCCAGCTGCCAGCCACTCTAGCGGTGTAACAGTTGAACGCAAATAGAGAGGGTGGCCGGGTTGGTTTTGTTTTGTGATTGGGAAAGCGTGCAGAGGAAATGGTTTCAACAGTTCCCTCAATGCCGCGCCGCGTTCCAGATGCAGCCCATGGTTTCCCCAACCACAGACGATGATCCCACCGCGCGCAATGATGTGCGCCACGGTGTCGTGAATCACTTGGTCATTGTCGGGACCAACAGGATCTGGATGCGCGCGCATGTTTTTCGGATCAGTCGCACGGTAAGCGAAGGCGTTCATAACGATGACTTCGCCGTAACCCCAGGATTTGGCATAGCGTCTGCTCTTGGCGACTGTAGGGTCGTCCTTCATTTCATCGGCTGTCGATGGATTGAGCATAACAAAAGTCATTGGTGGCTTGGCTCGTTCTTCAGCTGTTAGCGCCGGACGACGCAGGAAATAGCGATGCTGTCTGTCCGCAGACCAGAGCGAATGAGTGCCAGGATAATAGCCGTTATCGATCAGACTATCCGGTTCGAAAGGGTCCAGTCCAGGAACACAGTTAGGCGGTAACATCATGGGCGAACTTGGCCTGTGCCTTGAACCTTGTATTTGTACGACGTTAGCTCAGCCGCACCGACTGGGCCGCGGGCGTGCATCTTACCAGTTGAGATACCAATTTCAGCCCCCATGCCAAACTCTCCGCCGTCCGCGAACTGGGTTGAGGTATTGTGCATTACGATACCAGCATCGACGCGGTTCATAAATTCAGCCGCCGCTTCTAAATCTTCTGCAATCACTGCCTCCGTATGATGCGATCCGTGTCTGTTGACGTGATCAATCGCCTGTCCCAAATCATCAACAACTTTCACAGAGATGATCGCATCGAGATATTCAGTATCCCAATCCTCATCTGTCGTTGGTGCCACGGTTGCAACAAGTTCACGGGCAGCCTCGTCACCCCTCACTTCACAGCCTCGACCTTGCAGCGTCTTGATCGTATCCGGCAGAAGCGCTCCTGCGACTGCACGGTCGACCAACAAAGTCTCCGTTGCACCGCAGATACCAGTCCGGCGCATTTTGGCGTTAACGATAATTTCTTTCGCCATGTCCAGATCAGCGGAACTGTGAACGTAGGTATGGCAAAGACCGTCCAAATGACTAAAGACCGGCATTTTGGCTTCGTTTTGAATACGCTCGATCAACCCACGCCCACCGCGGGGCACGATAACGTCAACATAGTCGCTCATTCTAAGCAGCATGCCAACGGCTTCACGATCTGTCGTTGGAACACGTTGCACAGCTTCGGCAGGCAGACCAGATATTCTTAAACCAGACTGCAAACATTCCAGGATCAGACCAGAGGAATGAAATGAGTCGGAACCGCCACGCAAAATGGCGGCATTGCCCGACTTCAAACAAAGCGCACCTGCATCTGCTGTCACATTAGGGCGCGACTCATAAATGATCCCGATGACACCAAGCGGCACGGAAACCTTGGTGATCTTCAAGCCGTTGGGGCGATCCCAAGAAGACAATTCTTTACCAACTGGGTCAGGGAAATCAGCAATATCCATCATGGACTGCGCCATTGCAGTGATGCGTTCGCCGGTCAGCTTTAGACGATCAAGCATGGCTGGGCTCAATCCCCGGGCTTCTGCCGCTGCCATATCCTTGTCATTGGCGATAATGATTTCGTCTTTGCGAGCACGAACAATTTCAGCGGCTGCGCGAATGGCTTGGTTTTTGTCCGTCGGCTTAGCATTGGCCAGCACAGCAGAAGCCGCTTTTGCGCTCTGGCCTAATGCTTGGATAGTGTCAAAAAGATCTGCGTTCTTTTCTGCAGCGACAACTGACATTTTCTTACCTTTTCTTTTTCTTCAAACCAGTGAGTACCAAATCATCGCGGTGGATCAACTCTTCTCTGCCTTCATAACCAAGAATAGAGGCGACCTCACCGGATTTCTTTCCGCAAATGAGGCCAACTTCGTCAGCATTGTAGGCCACCAGACCACGCGCCAGTTCTTCGCTATCCGGCCCCTCAATAAGAATGGCGTCACCCCGGCGAAAGCTCCCTCGAACAGTCGTTACCCCAGCTGGTAAGAGAGATCGACCGTTACCAAGTGCCTTGACCGCGCCTTGATCGACGACGACAACACCATCTGACTTTAGAGATCCGGCGATCCAAGACTTGCGCGCAGCTTGAGGCTCTGTGTTCGCCAGGAACAAACTGGCTCTTTGCTCGCCCGAAGCAACTGAGCTTAGCGGGTTAGCTTCTTTCCCGTTGGCAATCAGCATATGACAACCCGAGGCCGTCGCGATCTTGGCTGCTGATATCTTTGTGATCATACCGCCAGAACTATAGCCAACGGGAGGTTCGCTTGCCATGTCTTCGATCTCAGCGGTGATGGCTTCAACGACAGGGAAGTAGACGGCGTTCGCGTCTTTACGGGGATCGTTAGAATAGAGACCATCGATGTCAGACAACAGAATCAACAAATCCGCGCCGATCATTGTTGCAACACGCGCGCCAAGACGGTCATTGTCTCCAAAGCGAATTTCACTGGTTGCGACTGTATCGTTCTCGTTGATGATTGGCACAGCGCCCAACTTCAGCAATGTCTCAATCGTGTTGCGAGCATTCAAGTGGCGACGACGTGCTTCGGTGTCATCCAGCGTTAGGAGGATCTGCGAAACAGTAATGTCATGGCGTGCCAAGGTCGCTTGATAAGCATGGGCCAAGCGAATTTGGCCGGTCGCTGCTGCCGCTTGTTTCTCTTCAAGTCGCAAAGACTTTAAACCTAGGCCCAGATGCGTGCGACCGACGGCGATAGCACCTGACGACACAATCAAAACTTCCTTGCCTTGATCTTTTAGTGCCGCAATGTCATCCGCGAGTGAGTCCAGCCAGCGGAGGCGCACTTCACCGTCGTCTTGAACCAACAAGGCAGAGCCAATTTTTACAACAATCTTTTTAGCGTCGTTTATCGCCTGACTTGCAGACGCAACCCCTTGGATCATGGCTTCCAGGCTCTGTCACCAGACCCTCCCTTGCTTTCTTCTTCTAAGCGCCATTCATTTTGGATTTCAGACCAAACAACACGGAGTATGTCCGTCGTGCCTCTATTTGTAGCGCCTGAAAGCAGATGAACTTTTTTGCCTGAAACGGCTTCTAGCTCTTGACGCTGTTCTTCAACTTGTTCTGGAATCAAGCTGTCGATTTTGTTCAAAGCCAGAATTTCTTGTTTGTCTTCGAGGCCCCAGCCGTAAGATTCAAGCTCGTTTCGAATGGTTGTATAAGCTTCGCCAACATTATCTTGAGTTACGTCAACCAGATGCAACAACACACGACAACGCTCAATATGTCCAAGGAAACGCGTGCCCAGACCTGCGCCTTGGCTCGCGCCCGCAATGAGACCAGGGATATCAGCAATAACAAAGGAGGTTTCGTCCAACGCTACCACACCCAACTGTGGATGCAAGGTGGTGAATGGATAGTCAGCGATTTTTGGCTTTGCCGCTGAGACAGCAGAAACAAATGTCGATTTTCCAGCATTGGGCAGGCCAACAAGACCAGCGTCCGCCATCAACTTCAGCCGTAACCATAGCGCGCGTTCTTCACCAGGCCAACCAGCGTCGGCACGTCTGGGAGCGCGGTTGGTCGATGTTTTGTAACGCGAGTTGCCAAAACCAGGATCACCGCCTTTAGCCAACAAGATCCTTTGACCAAGTTCCGCAAAATCAGCGACCAAGGTTTCTTTATCTTCCTCAAAGACCTGAGTACCAACAGGCACCTTGACGTTAACAGATTGACCGGCGGCACCTGTGCGATCACTGCCTTGACCATGACCGCCTCTTTCCGCCTTGAAATGCTGAGCGTAGCGAAAATCAATCAGCGTGTTCAGTCCTTCGGCCGCTTCCGCCCAAACATCGCCGCCGCGACCTCCGTCTCCACCGTTAGGACCACCATACTCGATAAATTTTTCACGACGAAAAGACACGCTACCACTGCCTCCGTGGCCGGATTGTACGTAAATTTTCGCTTCATCAAGAAACTTCATTGTCTTATTTGCCTATCGTTTAGATCAACAGTTTGACCAAACAAAAAGGGGACTGGCTGCCGCCAATCCCCTCTTCATAATTCTAGTTGCAGAGAGTGCGGCTTATTCAGCGGCCTCTGCTGCCGGGACTACAGAAATATAAGTTCTGTTTTTAATGCCCTTGTGGAATTTCACGTTGCCGTCGACAACAGAAAAGATCGTGTGATCTTTACCCATGCCAACGTTTTTACCTGGGTGAAACTTAGTGCCACGTTGGCGACAAAGAATGTTACCAGGAACAACTACTTCACCACCAAATTTCTTTACACCAAGACGACGGCCAGCTGAATCGCGTCCGTTTCTTGAACTACCGCCTGCTTTTTTATGTGCCATTGCTTATCTCCTAGACCGTCTTTTAACCTTTGATACCAGTAATCTTCACAACCGTCTCATGCTGACGGTGGCCGTTCTTACGGCGAGAGTTCTTACGACGTCTCTTACGGAAAACCAGAATTTTACGAGCGCGGCGCTGCTCAAGAATTTCTGCTGTAACAGAAGCACCCTTGACTGTTGGTGTTCCAATTTTGACGGCATCACCTTCGCCAGTCATGAGAACATCGTCAAAGCTGATTTTAGCGCCAGCTTCTTCATGTAACTTTTCAATGACGACGATGTCGTCAACGGCAACTTTATACTGCTTGCCACCAGTTTTAATAACTGCAAACATTTCTTTGCTGTCTCTTTCAGCTTGCGCTCTTACTTTGACTGGATCGTTAATGCCAGCCGGGGCGCATTTGGTTAATAACAAAAAGGCTCCGCCAAGAAGCCTCAGCGGAGTTGGAGGGGCTATAGAACCTATCTAAGCCCCTGTCAACGCGGTCGGATGGATTCTTTAGTAAAGCCCCAAAGATTTTAGTGTTCGAGGTCCAGCAAGACCGTCGGACTTCAAACCTTGTTCGTTTTGATAGTCCTTTAGCGCAGAACTGACTTCATCATCAAAGTTCCCATTGATGTCGCCATCATAGAGATTTTGGGCCTTCAAGGCACGTTGCAAGTTCTCAACTTCAAAACCAGCTGCGCCTGGCTTCAAGAGGTAGATGTTCTTTTTACCCTTACCGGATTGATAGGCTCTGTTCTTGGCTCCTTTAACAATCAGTGATTGGACCGCGGCTGGTGCGGCTTCTGCCTCATCATACTGCTCTTCTTCGACTTCCAAGGCTTCCACTTGATTGATGAGTTGATCATTTTCTGTGCTCAGTGTACCGCCAAGTTTCAAAAGGCCAGTTCTAGCTTCTTTTAGAATTTTCTTCGCCTCTTTGTACTCGCCCTGTTGATACAAGTCGGCGGCCTTACGTTGGCGTTTGCCAGCTTGAATAAGGGAGTTTTCGACGAGGACGTCTTCGTTCACGGACGTCTTTACGAGGCTTTGATCGGTAGTCACATCGACGGTTAATGAAATCTCTGCGAGCGAACGCAATGAGGTTTGACTATCCACAAAGGACAATTGCAATGTACCTAGATTAAGAGTTCCAGAATAAAGCGGCGCATCAATATCGAGGCGCAATAGAAGCCCGCGATCCTCACCAGAATGAAAGTCGCCCAAAGGCAAAACCGACACCTTCATTTCGCTGTCTTTTTCAACGGATGTAACACGTGCTGAATTGATAATCTCGGACGGCACAAACCTAAGCTCGGCGTCACGGGCAACGGTCGAAAACAAAGTCCGGATTTCGCGATCAAAAATATAGGCCATCTGAGATGGGCTTTCGATGAAATAGTAGTTGCCAGCGCCAGCTTTGGCGATCGTCGTCATGAAGTCCTCATTGTAATCGGCACCCAATCCCAGCGCTGTTACTGTTACGCCTTTGGCTCTCAAGTCTGTCGCAAATCGGCGAATGCCCTCCTCGCTTTCAATACCTCGGTTAGCGATACCATCTGACAAGAGCAAAATTCGATTGATGCCCTCGGATGATAAGTGACGTGCGACTTCCTTGGAACCAGTCTCTAGACCACCAGAGACATTGGTCCAACCATCGGGAAACAAACGATTGATCTTCCTTTTGATTGCGGGGCGATTGTCTAGTTTGCTTGAGCGATGTTCAACTGTCACATAATCGCTGTAAGACACGACTGACAGTCGATCATCCGCCGACAAACGGTCCACCAGATCCTTTGCGGCTTTTTGGGCATAAGTTAGTTTGCCTGCGTCACCCATTGAACCAGATCGGTCCATCACAAGTGAGATATTGAGCGGCGGTCGTTCGTCTTCGCCTCGTTCTGGCGCGGTGAGCGCATCCAGGCGGAGAAGCGCATAAAGGCTCGTCGCCTCTCCTCGCATGATAACTGGGTGATCGAGCTTTGCACTTAGCTCTATGGCATTAGCACCTGCCAAGCCTGAAAAGGCCAGAGTGGCAAGAAAGAAAGACGAAATAATACTGAAAAGAAAACGCATGCTGAAGGCCCCGCAAATTGCTGTTGTGGCTTTTTAGGGAGTGAAAGCATCAGAACTTTGCCGGAAAAGTGGAAACTCTGTGCCAATTGAGCCTAGAAAAAGGCGTGAGACTCTTCGTGAAACCTTAGGCTCTAGTCTAACCGCTAGACAGTGCTTAGGCCGGACTATAAAAGAGCAGCCTAATCGCAGCCTAAACAATGGCAGATACTTGTAAGCCTAGGAGAAAACTAATTGTGAGCAAACCAGTCGCTCTCATAACCGGTATTACTGGGCAAGATGGTGCCTATTTAGCAGAACTTTTGCTTGAAAAGGGTTATGAAGTCCACGGCATAAAACGCCGGTCATCATCATTCAACACTGGTCGGATCGACCATATTTTCAAAGATTTGCACGAGGAAGACGTTAATTTCTTCCTACATTATGGTGACATGACGGATAGCACCAATCTGATCCGCATCATTGCCGAAGCGCAGCCAACAGAAATTTACAATCTGGCGGCGCAAAGCCATGTTCATGTCAGTTTCGAAACACCCGAATACACTGCTAACGCCGATGCGCTCGGAACGCTGCGCCTGTTAGAAGCCCTGCGAATTTTAAAACTGGAAGACAAAGTACGGTTTTATCAAGCTTCAACCTCTGAACTCTATGGTAAAGTTCAAGAAGTTCCTCAATCCGAAACAACTCCCTTCTATCCTCGCTCCCCTTATGCTGCCGCTAAGCTCTACGCCTATTGGATGACAGTGAACTATCGTGAAGCCTACGGCATTCACGCTTCTAACGGCATCTTGTTCAATCACGAAAGTCCCATCCGTGGAGAAACTTTTGTAACGAGAAAAATCACAAGAGCAATTGCTGCCATCGAAACTGGCAAGCAGGATTGCCTTTACCTCGGGAACCTTGACAGCCAACGCGACTGGGGACACGCGAAAGATTACGTCGAAGGAATGTGGCGCATTGTTCAACAAAAAGAACCGGATGACTATGTCTTAGCGACTGGTGAAATGCATTCGGTTCGTGAGTTTGTTGAAGTTGCCTTTGCCGAAGTCGGCCGGAAAATCATTTGGGATGGCGAAGGCGTCGAAGAAGTCGGTCGCGACCCCAAAACTAATGCTGCCTTAGTCCGCATTGACCCAAGATATTTCCGACCTACAGAAGTCGAACAATTGTTAGGGGATGCTAGCAAAGCCAAAGCCAAGCTTGGCTGGGTGCCCAAAATCAAATTCCACGAGCTGGTGGAAGAGATGGTCCGCGAAGACATGGCGCTGATAGCATGATCCGGCTACGAGAAAGGAAGACTTTATGAAGGCTGTCATTTTGGCCGGAGGGCTAGGAACCAGAATAAGTGAAGAAACTTCTACACGCCCCAAACCCATGATTGAGATCGGTGGCAAGCCGATCCTTTGGCATATCATGAAAATTTATTCAGCCCACGGTGTTAACGATTTCGTCGTTTGCTGCGGGTACAAAGGCTATGTAATCAAAGAGTATTTTGCCAACTATTTTCTCCACATGTCAGACGTGACATTCGACATGGAGAACAATGAGATGCAAATTCATCGCAGAAATGCTGAACATTGGCGTGTGACACTGGTTGATACCGGCGAGCTGACGATGACAGGCGGAAGATTAAAGCGTGTTAAAAGCTATCTAGATGATGAAGAAGCCTTTTGTTTCACCTATGGCGACGGGGTAAGCGACATCAATGTCTCTGAGCTAATCAGTCACCATAAAGCCTCCGGTCGATTGGCTACTGTAACCGCCGTACAACCACCAGGTCGTTATGGCGCCTTAGACATAACCGGTGACAAGGTTAAAGGTTTTCTCGAAAAACCTAAGGGCGAAGGCGGCTGGATCAACGGCGGTTTCTTTGTTTTGTCACCTAAGTGCATAGATTACATTCAAGATGATTCAACTGTTTGGGAACAAGAACCTCTCGAGCAACTTGCAACCCGAAATGAATTGTCCGCCTACCGTCATGACGGATTTTGGCAGCCAATGGACACCTTGCGTGAAAAAACCCAACTGGAAGGTTTGTGGTCGACTAACAAAGCGCCTTGGAAAACTTGGTAATGAATTCCCGATTTTGGCAGGAAAGAAACGTTTTCTTAACAGGCCATACTGGTTTTAAAGGTGCTTGGCTTAGCCTTTTGCTACATAGGTTAGGCGCTTTTACACATGGATACTCAAAAGACATTCCAACAAGCCCCAGCCTTTACGAGCTAGCCGACCTTTCAAGCTTAGTCTCTTCATCGGTTAAGGGAGATGTTCGTGACTTCCAAACTCTCAAAAAAAGCCTAAAAGCATCAAAGGCTTCCGTTGTTGTCCACATGGCCGCTCAATCTCTCGTCAGAGATTCTTACGACGATCCAATAGCGACCTATGACACCAATGTTATGGGAACCGTTAATCTCCTCCAGGCTGTCAGATCTTGCCCTACTGTTGAAGCCGTGGTGATCGTAACGAGTGACAAGTGTTATGAAAACAAGGAGTGGATTTGGCCTTATCGAGAAAGTGACAGAATGGGCGGCCACGATCCTTACTCCAACAGCAAAGGCTGTGCAGAGTTGGTAACAGACTCTTTTAGGAATTCATTCTTTAGCGACTCCAAGACTGCTGTTGCTTCCGCCAGAGCCGGAAATGTTATTGGCGGAGGAGACTTCGCCAATAACCGCCTTTTACCAGACTTTTTTAGAGCTTATGCTGAGGACCAGACCCTAGAAATACGCAGTCCCAATTCCGTACGTCCTTGGCAACATGTCCTGGAGCCACTATCTGGCTACCTAAATCTAGCGGAAAGGCTCGCGACCGATGGCCAACCCTATGCACAAGGATGGAATTTTGGCCCTACCAACGATGATAGTAAATCTGTTGGCTGGATCGTTGAACAACTCGCTGATCGCATGAAGGGTTTGCAATACCGCATCAACCAAGCGCCTCAACCACATGAAGCATCCATGCTAAAATTAGACAGTAGTAAAGCTCATGATAGGCTTTCATGGTATCCGAGGTGGCCTCTGGAAATCTGCCTAGAACGAATTGCCAGTTGGCAAGAAGCTTGGAAATCTGAAAAAGACATGCAGAAATACAGTTTGGGCCAAGTTGACCAGTACCTTGAAACCAGATCGGTGAGAGAAGCAGAATGAGCCGTTTCAAGGTGACGGGCACTCATCTGGAAGGCCTGAAAATAGTTGAACGAAACTCTATTGGTGATTCAAGAGGATTTCTTTCGAGGTTGTTTTGTGCAGACGAGCTTCACAGTAATGGCTTTGTCAAGACAATCAGCCAGATAAACTATAGCTACACCGAGGCGAAAGCAACTGTGAGAGGCATGCATTATCAACAACAGCCTTATCAGGAGATTAAGCTTGTCAGCTGTCTTCGTGGCAGCGTTTATGACGTTGCTGTTGATTTAAGGCCAAAGTCGCCAACTTTCCTGCAATGGTTCGGCATTGAATTGTCCGCTGACAACAACAAAGCTTTAGCAATCCCTGAAGGGTTCGCACATGGATTTCAAACGCTGACTGATCACTGCGAGCTACTCTATTGCCACAGCGCCCCTTATGCGGCGGAAGCAGAACGGGGCGTTAGGCCAAACGACCCAAAACTGAAGATCAACTGGCCACTTGGCATCCAATTGTTATCAGAACGCGACGCTAATCATCCAATCCTCGAGGATAGTTTTTTGGGAGTTTCTCTGTGAACTGTAGACATTGTAGAACCTCTTTGGAGGCAACTTTCGTTGATCTCGGAGCAGCTCCTCCTTCTAATGCCTACCTCACCAAAGAAAGCCTTGAGCGCCCGGAAACGACTTTTCCTTTGAAGGTTAAAGTCTGTACCAATTGTTGGTTAGTCCAAACTGAAGATTATGCTCATTTTGCTGATCTTTTCGATGAAGATTATGCTTACTTTAGCTCCCTTTCGAAAAGCTGGCTTAACCATAGCAAAAATTACGTGCGCCAGATGATTAACCGTTTCGGACTGACGAGCGATAGCCTTGTTGCCGACGTCGCCGCCAACGATGGCTATTTACTTCAGTATTTCCAGGAGAATGCCATCCCTTGCTATGGTGTAGAACCAACAGCTCCTTCCGCGAGAGTAGCCAGAGCCAAGGGACTTGAGATCATTGAAGAATTCTTTGGTGTCGAATTGGGCTTAGAACTTGTGAAACAATACAAGCAAGTTGATCTGGTTGCCGCCAACAATGTTCTAGCGCACGTGCCAGATATCAATGATTTCGTCTGTGGCTTTCAAAAAGTCCTTAAGAAAAATGGGGTTGCGACTTTCGAATTTCCCCATTTACTCGAACTGGTAACCAACAACCAATTTGACACGATCTATCACGAGCATTTCTCTTACCTTTCTCTCATCGCCGTAAAGCAGATTTTCGAAGCCAATGACCTAAGCATTTTTGATGTCGAACAGCTCTCTAGCCATGGCGGAAGCTTGAGAGTTTTCGTCCAGCGTTCAGACACTAAACCTTTTGAAATTTCAACTAAGGTTGCCGAGATTGTGGACCTGGAAACTGATGCCGGGGTTAGTGGAGAAGACTTTTATGCGGGATTTCAAACTAAGGCTGAGCTTATTAAAGACGACTTCGTCGCCTTTTTGATCGAAGCAAAGAAAAGCGGCGCTTCAATCGGAGCTTACGGTGCGGCCGCTAAAGGCAACACACTAATGAATTTTGCTGGCGTTAGACCGGACTTGATCCCGTATGTGGTTGATCTAAACAGTGAGAAACAAGGCAAGTTTATGCCTGGCAGCAGAATTCCAATTGTGAACGAAGATCATTTGAAGCGTGATCAACCGGACCTTGTCGTAATTCTGCCATGGAACTTGAAAACAGAGATAATGAAACAACTCAGTTACATTAGAGATTGGGGTGGCCAGTTTGTTGTTGCTGTACCGGAGTTGTCCGTGGAATGACCAGAAGAATAGCAATTACTGGCGCTTCAGGTTTTCTCGGAAGCTATATTCTTGAACGCCTACGCAACCATCCTATTGAAATAATCGCGACATCAACAAGCGCCCGAACCAGCAAGTCAGAAAACATTAAGTGGAAAGTTTTAGATCTGGCCAGCCCTCCATCTGCCCCCTTTTCTTATCTCGGTGAGCCTGACCTTCTTATTCACTTGGCCTGGGCAGGACTCCCAAACTACAAGTCTACACACCATTTTGCATCAGAGTTACCACGCCAATACGATTTTCTCCGCCAAATGGTATCAAGCGGTTTAAAAGACTTGTTCGTAACAGGGACCTGTTTTGAGTATGGCATGGTTGATGGCCAGCTCACAGAAGACCAAGCCTGTCAGCCCTGCACACCTTATGGTTTTGCCAAGCTGTCTCTTCTGCAACAACTGCATTTTCTTCAAGAAGAAATCGAATTTGAACTCACTTGGGCGAGGCTTTTCTACACCTTTGGAGAAGGACACGGTGAAAACTCACTTTGGTCACAATTTCAAAACGCGGTTAAAACTAAAGCAAAGAGTTTTGACATGTCAGAGGGTGAGCAGCTGAGGGATTTTCTTCCAGTTTCTGACATGGCGGACTTTGCGGTTAACCTAGCCCTAAAACAAGCTGATGCCGGTATCGTCAACATTTGCTCTGGCAAACCAATTTCTGTCCGTGGCTTGGTTGAACAGTGGCTGACAGAGAGCGGGTCTACTATGAAGCTCAATCTTGGTCACTACCCCTACCCCGATTACGAGCCAATGGCCTTTTGGGGCAATCCAGAAAAACTAGAAAAACTGTTGACCTAAGCCCCCAAATATCTTTCTTGCCAATCGAGAAAAGTAATTAAGATTAGCAACCAACGAGGACGCCTAATCCATGCCCAATTTTGACGAAGAAACAAAGAGGCGCATCGAAAGCAACGGACAAAACGAAGAACTGTCCGGTGCTGCGTTAGATTTCATGCGCGCCTCGACTGCCCCGCAATACTCCTACAATTTCACCTGGATGGGCCGCCCAATCATCCAGTACCCTCAGGACATTGTAGCGATGCAGGAGTTGATATGGCGTTTGCAACCTGACCTAATCGTGGAAACTGGCATAGCGCGAGGCGGCTCACTCATTTTTTCCGCTGCAATGCTGGAACTCAACGCCATTTGTGGAGGGCCGCAAGACGCCAGAGTCTTGGGAATAGATATTGATATTCGGGCACATAACAAAACAGCGATTGAGCAGCATCCCATGTTCAAACGCATCGATATGATTGAGGGCTCTTCGGTCGATCTCGATATAGCTGCCGAAGTTCGCGCCGCGGCCGAAGGGAAAAAACAAGTCCTCGTTTGCCTAGATTCAAACCATACTCACGATCATGTCCTGCAGGAACTCAATCTTTATGCTTCTTTGGCAACTGTTGGGAGCTACTGCGTTGTGTTTGATACAATAATCGAAGATTTCCCCGAAGGCTTCTACGCTGATAGGCCTTGGGACAAAGGCAATAACCCCAAAACTGCGGTTTGGGAATGGCTGAAATCTAATCACAATTTCGAAATAGACAAAAGCTTCGATAACAAATCGCTGATCACGGTTGCTCCGGACGGCTTCTTGAAGCGTAGCAGTTAGTCGTTTTTAATGCCAACTACCCAAACCAGCGCATCTGAACAAGAACACGTTTTCATCGGTATTCCTTGCTATAATCGCCCAGAGGGATTGGCTCGGACGCTTACTTGTCTTCAGAAACAAAGTCATGAAAACTGGTCTGTTCTGATCTCCGACAACTGTTCACCGAACGCTGCTGTTGAAGAAACAGCTCTCGCCTTTACAGCCAAAGACACACGCATCACCTATTTCAAGCAGCCCCAAAATCTAGGTCCTAAGGAAAATTTTCGCTACGTTGTTGAGCAGGCTAAAGGGCCTTTTTTTATGTGGGCCAGTGACGATGACTATTGGGAACCCAGCTTCATTGAGTCAAACATCGCACAGCTCTTGAAGTTTGATGAAGCTCAACTTTCTTTTTGCACGCCCCAAGTTGTGGACGAAAACGAAAACGAGCTCATTTTTTATGAAGGCTTCTCAAGATTTCATTTCACAAACAACCGCGGCCATGACTGTCAGAGGTTCATTAAGGACCCCGAAATTCTTGGTAAGGCCAACCTGATCTATGGCATTTACAGAACAAGCCCCGTGCAATCGGTAGTCAAAAATTCGTGGGACTTAGCTTGGTCAAATGATTGGGGTGCAGACGTTGTCTTTCTTTACTCCTTCATCAGTCGGCATCCTATCACTGCCACTGATCAGAAATTGCTCAAGAAATTTGTCCCACCCTCGGTAAAAATCTACCCTTTAAGAAAGCATCCGAAGAGTTACTTTATCAAGAGCAACAGGTATGCTTCTTACTTATCGCGATTTAAGGCCGTCGCACCATCAGCTGAATTTGCTGAGGCAGCCGAAAAAGCACTAAGACAACGCTTGCGCGAAAGTCGATTTTACAAATTTTTGTCCTTTTTTAATGTAAAGACAAACAGGTAAATTGTTGCGTTCATCTAAAAAACGGTAAGGCTTACTACAAAATGGCAAATACACGGGTCTTGTTAACAGGAGCCACCGGAATGCTGGGTGGAGAAATTTACAAAAACCTTTCTTCTCCTCACTACAACTACGATGTTGTTGCTCCTCGTCGCAACGAGCTCGACCTTTGCAGCCAAAGCTCAGTTCAGGCATTCTTCCAAAACCATAGCAACTTTGACACTATCATTCACTGTGCTGCTAAAGTTGGTGGTATCGCTGCAAACATAGCCGACCCCGTCGGGTTTCTTTATGAAAACACGATGTTAAACAGCTGCCTTCCAATGGAGGCAGCAAAAGTCGGTGTTCCTAACTTTCTTTTCATCGGCAGCTCTTGCATGTACCCAAAGGACTACCGCCAACCTCTTGTGGAAGAGGACATGCTAGCGAGTTATTTGGAGCCGACGAACGAAGGTTACGCGCTTGCTAAAATATCCGGCTCAAAACTCTGTACGTACATCACAAAACAAATGGGCTTCAATTACAAGACTATCATTCCTTGTAATTTGTACGGGCCAGGTGACGACTTTAGCCCTAACCATTCTCATTTAATTGCGGCCGCTGTACGCAAGACTCACCTTGCGATCAGCAACAATGACAGCAGTTTGGAAATCTGGGGGGATGGTTCTGCTCGCAGAGAATTCTTATTCACACCGGATCTCGCGGACTTTGTATGCCAACATTTGAACCAATTTGACCAGCTGCCCAATTTACTAAACATTGGTTTCGGAGAGGACCATTCTGTCTTGGCCTATTACGAGGCTATCCGGGACGTTGTTGGTTTCCAAGGAGGCTTTACATTCAAGCTCGATGCGCCTGTCGGTATGAAGCAAAAATTAATGGACAGTTCAAAAGCCTTCAAATTGGGCTGGAAGCCGACTACAAGCCTCAAGCAAGGTCTCTCGAAGACCTACGAGGCCTTTAAAAAATATGAAGCATCGGTTTGAACAATGACTAAGTATTCGCTCGCAGTAGAAAGCTGGGACCAGTCAGAACATGACGCAATTCAGCGAGTTGTGGCTTCTGGACGTTTCACAATGGGCCCGGAAGTAAAGGCCTTTGAACAACAGGCTGCTCAATATTTTGGGGCGCCCTATTGTGTCATGGTAAACTCAGGATCGTCCGCAAACTTGCTCGGAGTTGCTGGGGCGATCTACCACCCTGATGTTGACCTCAATCCAGGTGACGAAGTTTTGGTACCGGCTGTTTCCTGGTCAACAACTTACTATCCGCTTCATCAATACGGCCTCAAGATCAGACTTATTGACATCGATCCAAACACGCTCAACATCGATTTGTCCAAACTGGCCAGTGCTATCACAGACAAGACCAAAGCAATTTTTGCGGTCAACTTGCTCGGGAATCCAAACGATTTCGATCATCTTTCACGGATCTGCCAAGAAAACAATCTGATCTTCTTCGAAGATAACTGCGAATCAATGGGTGCCACCTATAAAGGTCGGCAAGCCGGATCATTTGGGCTCTTCGGCACCTTCAGTTGTTTTTTCTCACACCACATCTCCACGATGGAAGGTGGTCTGGTTCTGTGTCATGATGAGAAAATGTACCACACTTTGTTGTCGTTGCGCGCCCATGGCTGGACAAGGGAGCAGCCAGAGCATAGCCACTTGAACGAGGAACATGATGAGTTCATGTCCCTCTTCCGCTTTGTTTTGCCGGGCTATAATCTAAGACCGCTAGAAATGTCGGGTGCCATTGGTCAGGAACAGCTTAAAAAGCTACCTGCTATGGTAAAACAGAGGCAAAAAAATGCCGGAAAATTCGTTTCATTGTTTAGCCAGTTTCCTGGGTTGAATATCCAAAGAGAGGTTGGTGAAAGCTCTTGGTTTGGTTTCAGTCTAATTTGCGAAGGGCATCTAGCAGGTCGAAGAAAAGACATTATCGCCGCCTTAAAAAGTGCGGATATTGAGTACAGGCCGATCGTTGCAGGCAACATTTACAACAACTCCGTCTGCCAATTCATGGATATTGAACCGGCCACTGATTTGGTGAACGCTGATTTGATTGACCGCGATGGTTTTTTCGTCGGTAACAGCCATGAGAACTTGGAAAGTCAGCTCGATCATCTCCATCAAACACTACTTCCCTTTCGAGATTAGCGAGGATTTATCTCAATGAAGCTCGAAAGCGGCAAAATCTACATGAGGCTCTTGGGCGGACTGGGCAATCAACTATTTCAGTTCGCCAGTGGTTATGGCATTGCACAAAAAGTTGGCGCTGATCTCGTTTTAGACCTCTCAGCGATGGCCAACTATAAAACGTGGGAATTCGGCCTAGACCTGTTCAACTTGCCGGACAATGTAGAAATTGCGCACATAGACACCCGCCAAAGCAACAAGCTTTTAGGAACACTCACTAAGCACCTCAACAAGAGCTCTATTGCAAAAGAGTACAGCCATTCGTTTTGCCAGGAGTTGTTTGAAATAACGCCGCCCACTTATCTAAAGGGCTACTTTCAGTCCCCTCTTTATTTCCAAGACTGCGAGAAAGAAATCAGAAAGTTCTTAAGGCCAGTAAAAGAACTAACCACTAAAAACGAGGAGCGGCTGAAACTGATAAAAAGCAGCAAACACGCCGTTTCGCGTTGAGTTTACAAGGGGATCCAGAGATGTGGTCATATTTTGATGCCATTCATGCATGTAGGCTTGTTCGGGTTGATCATGCATATGATCTTCTGGCCAATTATCATGGTATCTTAAGACCACACTATCTGTCTGTGACTGCACGACATACACATCCGACAGCACATAGGGCTGGCTATAAGTTGA
>CAJQQJ010000132.1 GCA_905480445.1 uncultured Alphaproteobacteria bacterium
GATTTGGGGTGTACGCGGCTGAATACCAGTTGCCACAACGACCTCATCGAAGCCCTTCAGCATTGAAACATCTGCTTTGGTGTTAAGTCTAAGATCAATACCGCGCACCTCAATCATTCGATTGAAATAGCGAATGGTCTCATGGAACTCTTCCTTGCCTGGAATACGTTTAGCCAGGTTAAACTGGCCACCGATTTCAGACGAGGCTTCAAACAAGGTAACCTTGTGGCCGCGCTGAGCAGCAACTTCTGCGTAAGCCAATCCAGCTGGACCAGCGCCAACGACGGCGATAGACTTGGCTTTTGCTGTGGACTCATACGACAGAAGGGTTTCATTCCCTGCTCTTGGGTTTACGAGACAAGATATGGGCTGGTGCGTAAAGGTGTGATCCAAACAGGCCTGATTACAAGCGATACAGGTGTTGATCTCGTCTTCACGGCCATTTAGAGCTTTGTTGACCAATTCTGGGTCTGCCAACATTGGGCGTGCCATCGAAACGATGTCGCCGTCCCCTCTGGCCAAAACATCTTCAGCCGTTTGCGGCATGTTTATCCTGTTGGAAGTGATTACAGGAATTGTCACTTCTTTTTTGAGGCGGTTCGTCACCGAAGTGAAAGCTGCTCTCGGTACCATTGTCGCAATTGTGGGAATGCCTGCCTCATGCCAGGTGAAGTGGGTATTAAGAATGGTTGCGCCTGCAGCCTCGACCGCTTTCGCGAGCAAGGCTATCTCCTCCCAAGACATACCGCCGTCCAGCATGTCCATGGCCGCGATACGAAAGATAACAATGAAGTTGTCACCTACGGTTTCTTTAACGCGGCGGACGACTTCAACAGCGAAGCGCATGCGGTTTTCGTAAGAACCACCCCATTTGTCGGTTCTTTTATTGGTCTTCTCGACTAAGAAAGTGGAGATCAAATAGCCAGCGGAGCCAATCAACTCGACGCCGTCATAACCTGCTTCCTGAGCACGTTTGGCGCAGTTAACCATGTCCGCGATTTGCTTTTCAATGCCCGCTTCATCAAGCTCTTTAGGCGTAAACTTGTTGATGCGCGAACGAATGGCCAAGGGCGCCACCAATTCCGGATGATAAGCCAGCGGTCCCATATGCAAGATCTGCATACAAAATTTCACGTCTGGGTCAGCCGCGTGAACGGCCTCCGTCACCAGCCGATGCTGCGCTGCCTCTTCCGCTGTTTCCAACTTGGCACCACCGATACCACCCTCAACGTTGGGGGAGATACCGCCGGTCGTGATCATGCCTACACCGCCCCTCGCACGTTCTGCATAATAAGCTGCCATACGTTCAAAGCCGCCTGGCGTTTCCTCTAGACCAGTATGCATCGAGCCCATGAGGACACGGTTTTTCAGCCTTGTGAAACCCAAATCAAGTGGGCGAAAAAGGTTGGGATAGCGTTCTAAACCGATCATGGGTTTCCTAACTTATTGGACAGCCTTCAATTGTAATACGGTGCATATGGCGGCGTTGGCCTGGGTAGTCATTGATCGCTTTATGCTGAGTGGCTCTATTGTCCCAAATCGCCATCGTGCCAGTGCGCCAACGAAGCCGGCAAGTGAACTCCGCCTTTGTGCAATGGTCGTAGAGAAAATCCAGTAAAGGTTGGGATTCTTCTTTGGTCCAACCCTCAAAATGAGTGGTGAAATCTCCATTCACATAGAGCCCAGGTTTGCCCGACAAAGGATGAGTAATGACCACAGGATGGACCGCATCTTGTGTGGCCAATTCTGCATTCTCCAAACGTCCTGACTTGGTCGCCTCAGAATTTGAAACTTCTTTTGTTGCCCCAAAGGCATGGCGCGATGAATGGCAGGCCTTAATTCCGTGCAACATCTCACGCATGGCAGGCGATAAAGCTAGATAGGCCTGGTTCATTGATGCAAAAGCAGTGTCGCCACCAACTTCTGGTGTTTCACGCGCCAAGAGCAAAGAACACATGGCTGGTACTTGATCATAAGAATGGTCGGTATGCCAGCCCTCCCCAATTGCCTTGGTTTGATCTGGCTCCTTTGTCACTGTCGCTATACGCGGATAGCCGTCCAATGCTTTAAAGAAGCGATTAACGTTTATTTCGCCCCAACGCTCTGCAAAGGATAAGTGATCCTCAGGGCTCAGATCAAGGTCGCGGATGGCGATCATGGAATAGTCGACAAAGGCTTTGTGGACTTCCTCGAAATGGCCATCATTGTGAACATCAACACCGTAAATTTCCGCGCCTAACGTCGGCGTAATTGGTCGAACTTCAGCGGACATATTTCACCTCTTAGTCTGTTCTTAAAGGGAAGGTAAATCAACGGTGCTCAAGAGCAAGGAAAAGATCACTCTGCGAGATGACAAGCCGCCCGGCTGCTGCCGATTTCTCGCATTTCAGGTCTTTCTTGTTTGCAACGGTCAACGGCAAAAGGACATCTCGGGTGGAAAGCGCAGCCAGAAGGAGGGTTGATTGGATCTGGAATTTCCCCTTTTGGCGGTTCGACTTCACGGCCAAATCCATCCATCTTAGGCGCAGCATTCAAAAGCATCTGTGTGTAGGGATGTTTTGGATTTTCAAAAAGCCTATCGCTTGGTGCTTCTTCAACCAGACGACCTAGATAGAGAACCCCAATCCTGTCTGCCATATGATGAACGACTGTCAAATCGTGACTGATAAAAAGATAGGTTAAACCGAACTCTTCTTGAAGATCGCTCATAAGGTTCAAGACCTGCGCCTGAACCGAAACATCCAGCGCCGAAGTCGGCTCGTCGCAAACAATAAGTTTTGGCTCTGAGGCCAGTGCACGGGCGATGCCGATGCGCTGTCTTTGACCACCAGAAAACTCGTGTGGAAACTTCTTAGCGTCTTCAGCGGAGAGGCCAACTTGTTCCAACAGCTTCCCTGCCAAGCCTTCGGTCTTCATACCACGAGCCACGGCGGGCTCGATGATAATGTCGTCTACACGCCAGCGCGGGTTGAGGCTGGCAAAAGGATCCTGAAAAATCATTTGAATATCAGAACGGGTTTGCTCAATCTTTGATTTGTCTTTTTCACGGTGAAGATCGACACCATTGATCTCAACAGAACCTTCGGTCGGCGCTAAGAGGCCAACAGCCATTTTGCCGATGGTCGATTTGCCTGACCCACTCTCACCAACCAAGGCATAAACCGATTTTTCTTCGATCTCGAAAGTAACTTCTGAAACAGCCGTCAGTTTTGCCTTGGGCAAACGTTCTATCACGCGGTTGAGCCAAGGCTTAGACACATCAAAGACACGCGTCAGGTTTTTGATGATAACTAAAGCGCTCATGATTTGCCTCCCAATGGAAACCAGCAAGCAGCACCTGCATCAACTCTCGTCATTCTCGGATTTTCGCCCCTGCATTTATCTTGAGCGAATTCACATCTGGGATGAAAAGCGCAACCGCTAGGCATAGCAGACAACCTGGGCATGGCACCTGGGATCTGTC
>CAJQQJ010000133.1 GCA_905480445.1 uncultured Alphaproteobacteria bacterium
ACCCTGAGAATTAGAGCTGTCTACATTCAGTATTTAGAGAATGGCCAGTATAGCGAATTACCGGGTGATACCTATGCGACTGGATTCATCAGGACTTACTCAACTTATCTGGGGTTGCCTGTTGATAAGATGGTGGCACTCTATAAGAAAGAGTCGTCGGAGGCGGTTGCAGCTCCTTTGCCAGCGGCAAGTTCTTCTTTATATAGTGGTGGCGGTTCATCGTCATTCTATCTCCCCAAATTACCGATCCTCGTAGGAGCAGTTGCACTTGCGGCAGTGTTTTTCGTGGGCTGGTACTTCGTTGCTGGTAGAGAAGACCCACAAGCTACGCCAGTAGCCGGTATCTCTGAGAACCTTCTGAACATGTTTAATGCTACGGAAGAAAAACCAACAGCTGCGGTTGGTACGGTGGAAGCCGAAAGCGAATCAGTTACGGCAGTTGAAGCTGAAGAGGACCTGTTTGACGATGGTCCTATTGTTATTGACGCCACAAACGGTGAGCAAAGCAGTCTCAATGATCCAACCGAAGTGAATGCTGTGGAAGCAGTCGCTTCGCTCACAACAGGTGATGAGGTTGTAGAGGCTGACGAAGGGGATATTTCTTCTAACAGATTGGCAGTCGCAGACGGTTTAGCTCCGCTGCCAGAGCCTAAGCCAGGCTCTGAAGTTTCAGCCGTTGAAACCGCTGCTCTCACACCTCTACCGACTGCAGAAGAATTGAACGGCAGTGCTGAAGCACGTGTTGTTATTCAGGCCACGCAGTTGGCTTGGTTGCAGATTAGAAAACCGGGCGATGAAATTTTGTTGTCGAAGGTTATGCAACCAGGAGAGACGCAAGAAATTCCAGACCAGTCAGATCTTCGTCTTCTAGCAGGCAGCATCGACGGTCTAAGCATCTCAGTTGATGGCAAGGATGTGTCTCCTGCTGGGCCTAACGATGGTTATTCGGTCGATATTTCTTTGAATCCGGATGAGCTGTTGGCTTTCGCCAACTAAGAAGCAGACTGCTACGCCATTGCATTCTTGGCGTAAGCTCCTTAAATACAGGCTTCGTTAAAGCCAGACAAAAGCCCTTTTCGTGAAAAGGGCTTTTGTCGTGTTGAATCAGTTTAAAATTGGAGTTTGAACGTGGCCAAGTTACAGCCGATCCGTGGAACCAGAGACCTTCTGCCAGCGGAATTCAGGCGCCATCATTTTGTGATTGAGACCGCACGTTTGATTGCAGAGCGTTACGGCTACGACCAAATGGCCACGCCGATCTTTGAACTGACGTCTGTTTTTGCCCGCACATTGGGTGACACGTCTGACGTCGTCACCAAAGAAATGTACACTTTTGAAGCGCGGGATGGAGAGTCTGTGACACTGCGCCCAGAAAACACCGCGGGCGTTGCGCGAGCCTTTATCTCTAACGGCTTAACGCAAGCTGTTCCTTGCAAGTTTTTCTATGCGGGTCCGATGTTTCGTTATGAGCGTCCGCAAAAAGGTCGCTATCGCCAATTGCACCAGATCGGACTTGAGTTGCTTGGTGTGCCGCAACCAACTGGTGACGTAGAGGTCTTGGCAGCTGGCGCAATGATCCTAGAGGCGCTTGGTTTGAAGGACCGTGTCACCTTAGAGCTGAACACTCTGGGGGATAGCGAAAGTCGTGATGCCTTTAGAACTGTGTTGATCGATTATTTCCAAGGGCACTTTGAGAAGTTGTCTGAAGACAGTCGCAATCGTTTACTCAAGAATCCACTCAGGATTCTTGATTCAAAGGATGAGGGTGATCGTGTGCTTGTTGCAGATGCGCCGAGTTACAAAGACTATCTAAACCAAGCTTCACAAGACTTCTTTGGTGAAGTTAAAGAGGGTCTTGATCGCCTGGGCATTGCTTATCAGCTTAATGATCGTCTGGTGCGCGGCCTTGACTACTATTGCTACACAGCCTTCGAGTTCACGACCACAGAACTTGGTGCGCAATCTGCAGTGCTTGCAGGTGGTCGCTACGATGGTCTTGTCGGGCAAATGGGCGGCCCAGAAACTCCGGGAGTTGGTTGGGCGGCAGGCATCGACCGTATGGCGCTACTTTTGAACGAAGAGCCACAAAAACCTATGTTGAGTGCTCTGGTTCCTCTTGGCAAAGAAGCAGAAGCGAAAGCTACGGCAATCGCTGATGACCTACGCCGCCAGGGTTTAGCTGTAGATCTCGCTTATACTGGCAATTTGCCCAAGCGTATGAAACGCGCTGATAAAGTCGGAGCCAAGTTTGCCATGATCTTCGGTGACGATGAGCTCGCTAAGGGTGAAATTCAGGTCAAAGATCTGTCAACTGGAGAGCAGAAAGCTGTGGCGATCGATGACTTAGCGCGGGAACTGTTGTCACACAAAGAGGAGGCGAGATGAATCTTCAAGCCAATTTAGACAGAGTTGCAAACCGTCATGAGGAATTGCAAACCCTACTGTCATCTCACAGCGATCCTTCTTCTGATGAATACACCAAGCTCACACGAGAATACGCCGACATTACGCCGCTTGTGGAGAAGGTCCACGAGTTCAAAAAAGGGGAAGAAGAGCTCGCTGAAACCCTCGAGATGTTGTCTGACCCCGACATTGATGGTGAGATGAAAGAAATTGCCGAAGAAGAGAAATACTCTTTAGTTGAGAGCTTAGAGGCTTTGGAAAAAGAAATCCAAATCCTGCTTTTGCCGAAAGACGAGGCGGATGCTCGTAATGCTATACTTGAAATTCGCGCCGGTACTGGCGGCGATGAGGCCGCGCTGTTTGGTGGTGATCTCATGCGCATGTACCAACGCTATGCGGCAGATAAAGGATGGCGTGTAGAGGTCATGGGGATTTCTGACACAGGGATCGGCGGCATCAAAGAAGCTTCCATGATGGTGACGGGCACGAATGTCTTTGCGCGGCTTAAGTTTGAGTCTGGTGTCCATCGAGTTCAGAGGGTACCGGAAACTGAATCTGGTGGGCGAATTCATACTTCCGCTGCAACCGTAGCTGTGTTACCTGAGGCCGAAGAAGTCGACGTGCAAATCGAGACAAAAGACTTAAGAATTGAGACTTACCGCGCTCAGGGTGCTGGCGGTCAGCACGTAAATACAACGGATTCAGCGGTTCGAATCACGCACTTGCCAACTGGTACTGTTGTGACCCAGCAAGATGAAAAATCTCAACATAAGAACCGTGCGAAAGCCATGACAGTTTTGCGGGCGCGAATCTATGACCAACAGCGTGCAAAAGTTGACGCTGAGCGCGCACAAAATCGAAAAAGCCAAGTAGGCAGCGGTGATCGTTCAGAACGCATTCGAACCTACAATTTTCCGCAAGGTCGAGTGACGGATCACCGTATCAACTTAACACTCTACAAGCTGGATAAAGTATTGGCCGGTGAAGCATTGGATGAAGTTGTAGATGCTCTCACTACGGAAGATCAAGCGGCAATGCTTGCTGAAATGGAGCAGTAGGGATTCAACCCTATGGTCACAGTCCATGAGGCCATTGCGAGTGCCACAATCGAACTAAACGAAGCAGGTATTGATAGCTCTTGGCTCGATGCGCGCCTTTTGCTTATGGATGCTATTGGGTTTTCTAGAGAAGACTTGCTGTTGAAGTTCGACGAGGTTTTAACGGATACACAACGCTTGCAATTCGCAGCCTTAGTTGATCGTCGAAAAACGAGGGAACCCGTGAGCCGTATTCTGGGGCAACGAGAGTTTTGGTCGATGTCGTTCAAGATTAATGATCAAACGCTGGACCCTCGCCCAGATAGCGAAAGCCTTGTTGAAGCCTGCCTAGGCCTTCGTCAAGATTTACCAGACGAACCGTCTGTCCTGGATTTAGGCACTGGAAGCGGCTGTTTGCTGTTGTCTCTACTGTCTGAATGGCCGGAGGCAACTGGCGTTGGTGTGGATCGATCTGAAGGTGCGGTATTAGCGGCAATAGAAAACAGCGAGGCTTTAGATTTTAATGTCAGGTCATCTTTTTTCGTTGGAGATTGGTGCCGAGGGTTGGATCAGAAATTTGACTTGATCATTTCTAACCCACCCTACATTGCAGGCAGCGAAATGGCTGGGCTTGAGCCGGAGGTAACGAACTTCGATCCCTTTTCAGCTTTGGTCGCTGCAGAAGGCGGCTATTCTGACTTCAGGAAAATCATCAATCAGGCTCCTGCAGTTTTAGGGGACGGCGGCTATCTGGTTTTTGAGCATGGTCACGAGCAACAAACCGATCTCGAAAGCATGTTGTTGGCTTCTGGTTGGCGAGTCGTTGACAAGAGGTGTGATCTCGCAGGCGCACCTAGAGTGATTATTGCCCAACTTTAGTCAATTTCTTTTGGATTTGTATTTCATACCTGCTAGTAAGGTCGCGTAAGTGGAGACGCTAGCACCGGCAAAAAATTGGGCCGTGAGTGCAGCGAAGGCTCAAATCCAGTTTTGTTACCAATGACTGGCGTGACAGTAGTGTCACGACTGAGCCGTTGAGTTTGAAAATAGAAACTTTGTAGAAGGTTTATATGAGACAAGGATCTCAAGGGTCAGGCGGTCGTCGTGGTCGTAATCGCTCAGGTGGCGGTGGAGGCGGTGGAGGCGGTCGTAAGCCGAATCAGCCATCAAGAAATCACGTTTACGACTCTAATGGTCCTGATGTGAAAGTACGAGGCAATGCTTTTCAAGTTTATGAAAAGTATATAGCTCTGGCACGCGATGCAGTAACTGCGTCTGAGCATGTTAGGGCTGAAGGCCTGTTCCAGCATGGGGAACACTATCTGCGTATTCACAATTTGCAGAATCCGCCACAGCCTAAAAAGGTTGAAGAAGTACCGGCGGAAGATCCAGCTAGCAGTGATCAACCAGCGGTTTCTGAAGCTCAGGCAGCTGCTAATGGTGAGCAGCCGACTGTTGAAATTCCAGTTGCTCCAGAAGAGCAGCCACAGCCGTCTATTGATGTTGGCCAACCTCAACCGTCGCTTCTTGATGCTGCACCAACGGGAGAAGAGGGCGGTGAAAAACCTGCTCCTGCTCCTAAGCGCCGCCCAAGAAGAAAAAAACCAGTTGAGCAAGTGGCCGTTGCTGAAGAAAGCAAGTCAGACGAGCCTGCTGTAAAGGGAAGTGCTGACAAAGAAACGCAACCGACTGCCGCAGAATAGCGGGCCATTGGTTTCTCTCTGTTGTGCAGCAGAGACTAAATTGAATAAAATAGCAGCGAGCGATCGCTGCTATTTTTGTTTTATGGTCGCAAAAAAGCTGATATAGCGACAGAAAATTAGTTAATGGCGACCTTCGGAGGCTCTTAGTGAGTGATGCAACTCTTTCCTTGGCTCAAGGATTTCCTTCAATTGATGAAACGGTTTGGAAGTCGTTGGTTGAGCAAAGCCTGAAGGGCGGTGCTTTCGACAAGAAGATCAATCGTGTCGCTGAAGATGGTTTTGCGATCAAAGGGCTGTACACAACTGTAGAACAAGATTTTGCAAAACTAAATTTCCCACAAACGTCCTGGACGATTTTACAAGAACAACACAATCTATGTGGCGAGGACGCCAATCAAGCCATTTTGGATGATCTCGAAAACGGCGTTAATGGTCTGTTGCTTCATGTCGGCGATGACGTGGCTGCTCTTGATAAGGCGCTGGTATCGGTGATGTTAGACCTGGTGCAGTTATCGATAAGAGCACCAGAAAATGAGACTGCTGTTGTCGAAAAACTGTTTTCTCTTGCAGGGCAGAACCAGCTGACAGCGAACCAAATAAAGTTGGATGTCGGTGCGGACCCGATCACAGTCGCTGCCGTCAGCGGGCAATTGGGAAAGGGCCAAGAAACGCAAATCGCTGAATTGGTTTCACTGGGTGAAAAACTAGGCTCTTCGTCCAAACTGTTCAACATCAACGGTGCGGCCTACCATCATGCTGGTGCTACTGACGGGCAAGAACTTGCAGCAGCTTTATCGACGGCCGTTGCTTATTTGAGAGCAATGGAAGCGCAGGGTGTTTCTCTTGAAAGAGCCGCTGGCCTGATCGCCTTTACGTTTGCGGTCGATAGCGAGTTCTTCGCTTCTATTGCAAAATTGAGAGCAGCTCGGCAGCTTTGGTCATCTGTGCTTTCTGCCTGCGGCGTTGATGTTGCAAATTGCCCGATGGTGATAACTGCTCGGTCCGCTGACCGGATGTTTACTCGTTATGACCCTTGGGTGAATATGCTACGTGGCACGGCTGCTTGTTTTGCTGGTGCAGTTGGGGGTGCAGATGCCATCACAATCATGCCCTATGATTTCGCTTCAGGCGACAGCAGTAACTTCAGCAGACGAATTGCACGCAATGTACAGTCAATTCTGATGGAAGAATCTGCTCTGGATAAGGTCGTTGATCCAGCGGCTGGCTCGAGTTTCTTAGAGGATTTGACACTCTCTTTGTCTGAAGCTGCTTGGTCTCAGTTTCAAGCAATTGAGGGAGAAGGTGGCATTGAAGCTGTTCTTCTGTCTGGAAGGTTGCAATCTGATGTTCTCGCGGCTCGCGATACAAGGCTGAGCAAAATATCAACTCGGCGCAAACCGATCACTGGTGTGAGTGAGTTCCCGAACATTGATGATGAAGTCATGTCTCTTTCACTCCAGCCTCAAACAGGTCACAATGCCTTGTCGCCATGCAATCTTGCTGCGGATTTTGAGGCCTTGAGAGATAGATCCCAAACTCTTGAAGCGCCGACAGTCTACCTGGCGACACTGGGGGATCTGGCTTCTTTTACTCCTAGAGCTAGTTTTGCGAAGAATTTCTTCGAGGCTGGAGGCATCAGAGCAATGCAGGCGGATAGCTTCGAGGCCAGCGGCGCGAGAATTGTCGTCATTTGCGGCAGTGACCTGGACTATCAAGAGCTGGCAGAAAACACCGCAAGATCGCTAACCGAGAAGGGTGCGGAAAAAGTACTGCTTGCGGGCAGTCCTGGTGACAAGAGAGCAGCCTATGAGACAGCAGGGATCTCTGAATTCATCCACATGGGCGTAGATCTGCCAGCTATTCTTGCACCAGTCCTTGATTTGTTGGAGAAAACAGCATGAGCTCAATTCCCGATTTCTCAAAGTTAGCACTGAGTAAAGTAGGAGCTAAGGCCAACCAACAATCCATGCCATGGATGACACCGGAAGGGCTGGAGATCAATTCAACTTATGGTAGCTTGGACATCGCCGGTCTCGATTTTCTCGAGACTTTCCCCGGCAAGCCGCCTTTTCTACGTGGCCCTTATCCCTCTATGTATGTAACGAAACCGTGGACCATTCGCCAGTATGCAGGTTTTTCCACGGCGGCAGATTCTAATGCTTTCTACAGGCGCAATCTAGCCGCCGGCCAAAAGGGCCTCTCTGTTGCTTTCGATCTAGCAACTCACAGAGGCTACGACTCAGATCATCCTCGTGTCCCCGGTGATGTTGGGATGGCAGGGGTCGCGATTGACTCCATTATCGATATGCGCAAGCTTTTTGATGGTATTCCTCTCGATAAAATGTCTGTCTCTATGACCATGAACGGTGCTGTGCTGCCGATCATGGCGCTGTTCATTGCAGCTGGTGAAGAGCAGGGCGTTAAACCAGAACAACTGTCAGGTACTATTCAAAATGATATCCTGAAAGAATTTATGGTGCGTAATACTTACATTTACCCACCCGCCAATTCTATGCGGATTATCTCTGACATTTTTACTTACACATCTGATAAGATGCCCAAGTTCAACTCGATTTCGATTTCCGGTTATCATATGCAGGAAGCTGGCGCGACGGCTGACCTTGAGCTCGCTTACACGCTTGCTGATGGTGTTGAGTACGCGCGCGCCGGTGTGAGTGCTGGGCTCTCGATTGATGCTTTTGCCCCGCGATTGTCCTTCTTTTGGGCCATCGGCATGAATTTCTTCATGGAAGTAGCGAAAATGCGTGCAGCGCGCATGTTGTGGGCCAAGTTGATTAAGCCTTTTGATCCTCAGTCTGAAAAGTCTCTGTCTCTTCGCACCCATTGCCAGACCTCTGGCTGGTCGCTTACAGCACAAGACGTTTTCAATAACGTGACAAGAACTTGCATTGAGGCCATGGCCGCAACGCAAGGGGGTACGCAGTCTTTGCACACCAATGCCCTAGATGAGGCTTTGGCTTT
>CAJQQJ010000134.1 GCA_905480445.1 uncultured Alphaproteobacteria bacterium
TGGGTAAAACAACACTCGCCACTAACATCGCCTTTAACGCAGCCCGGCAGTCGGGTGCTGTGGTGGCTTTTTTCTCTCTAGAAATGTCAGGTGAGCAGCTCACGACACGTATGTTGTCTGAACAAGCGGCAGTTCCGTCCGAAAAAATTCGCCGGGGTGAACTTTCAAATGATGAGTTTCAGCGGGTTGTAACCGCCAGCCGCGACTTGGAAGACATTACCTATTTCATAGATGACACGCCCTCGATTCCTGTCAGTACGCTCAGAACGAGAGCACGTCGACTTAAACGCCAAAATGGCAAGCTTGATTTGATCCTAGTTGACTACCTGCAGCTTATGCGCGGAACAGTCGGTGGTCGTGGCAGTGAGAATCGCGTCCAAGAAATTTCTGACATTACGCGTGGTCTAAAGGGTATTGCGAAAGAATTGGACGTTCCCGTCATTGCCTTGTCACAGCTTTCACGCCAAGTTGAAAACCGCGAAGATAAACGGCCACAACTGGCCGATCTTCGTGAATCAGGGTCCATCGAGCAGGATGCAGATGCGGTGATGTTTATTTACCGAGAGGAATACTATCTCCAAAAAGCCGAGCCGATGCAGAAGCCTGAAGAGTCAGATATCAAGTTTCAAGAACGTTACGCAGAGTGGCAGGCGCGCTGTGAAGAAGTCTATGGAACTGCAAAAGTCATTGTTGCAAAGCAACGTCATGGCCCAACCGGCGATGTAGATCTGTTCTTCGACGGAGCGACCACAAGATTCACTGATTTAGTGCGTGAAGACCATCTACCTACGCAAACCTATTAAATCCGACAGACGCGAAGGACAAACCTTGGCCCATAATCATTTTGACGCTTTTGCTCCCTCTCAGCTGCTTATAGATTTGGGCGCCATCCAGCGTAATTATCAACGCCTTCGTCAAGAGCTTGGCACGGTTGACTGCGCTGCTGTGGTCAAAGCGAATGGATACGGGCTGGGTGCAACCCGGGTTGTCGAGACGTTGATGGAAGTAGGAGCGAAGAATTTTTTCTTTGCGCACCTTGCTGAGGCTCTAGAGGTCAGAGACAATATACCGACTGGAAGTTTTTATGTCTTCAACGGCCTGGGCCCAAAGGAAGAAACGACTTACCTCGATCATAACATTACACCAGTTCTAAACGATCTTGGTCAGCTCAAACATTGGAACGACTTTGCAGAGCAGCAGGGAACGCCCCTACACGCAGCCCTTAACATCGACACAGGCATGTCACGCTTAGGATTGTGCCAGACTGAAGTCCAACAGTTGATAGCAGATCCCGAAGAGTTCAAGAAACTATGCGACCCGCTAATTCTTTCCCACCTTTGTAGCGCTGACGACATTGATAGCCCGTCTAACGTGGCCCAGCTAGCAGAGTTTAGACAAGTCACCGCTCGCTTGCCTAAAGCGCGGCTGAGTTTCGCTAATTCCTCTGGCACATTCCGCGGCAAAGAATACCACTTCGATCTGGGTAGACCGGGCGTGGCACTTTACGGCGTAAACCCTACCCCCGAAACGACAAATCCCATGGAACCTGTTGTAACTGTTCGCTGTCGTGTTCTGCAAACACGAACGATCCCATCTAACAGATCAGTTGGCTACGGTTGCACTTATGTTTCCGATAAGGAAACGAGAGTGGCCACAATTGCAATTGGCTACGCTGATGGATATCTCCGTGTCCGTGGTCGCCGCTCATCTGTTGTAATCAATGGCAAAAAAGCCGACATCATTGGACGTGTATCAATGGACACTGTTACCGTCGATGTCAGTGACTTTAGCGAAGAAGAAGTGCATACTGGCTCGTACGTATCTGTCATTGACGCTGTACACGATGTCGATAGACAAGCCAGAGAAGTTGGCACGATTGGGTATGAAGTTCTGACCAACCTGGGCCGCCGTTACGCCAGAGTCTACCAGGAGCCAAATTAGGCATGGAAACATTGCGCCGACTAGGCGAAGCAACACTCGCATTATTAACTGCAGTTGGCCGTTTGAGTCTTTTTGCAGCTAGCGGCATCTTTCATATTTTCAAGCCGCCCTTTCGATGGAAGATCGTCTTAAACCAGATGATCGAAGTAGGATTTTATTCCCTGCCAGTTGTTGGGCTAACCGCTATTTTTACCGGCATGGTGCTGGCTCTGCAGTCCTATACAGGTTTTGCTCGCTTTTCCGCCGAAAGTGCAATTCCCCAAGTAGTCGTTGTTTCTATCACTCGCGAGTTAGGGCCTGTCTTAGCTGGTTTGATGGTTGCTGGACGTGTGGGCGCGGCGATGGCCGCTGAAATCGGTACAATGCGCGTAACAGAGCAATTGGATGCCCTCAAAACACTTTCAACAAACCCCATGTCGTTTTTGGTTGCCCCTCGATTGTTAGCGGGCCTCGTAACCCTGCCCATACTCGTCGCTGTGGCTGACGTGATCGGCGTTATGGGCGGCTATTTGGTTTCCATCTACAAGCTCGGGTTTAACCCCGCGACTTACCTGCACAACACCATGCAATTCCTTGAGGTTCAGGACGTCGTTTCTGGCCTGGTGAAAGCGTCAGCCTTCGGATTTATTGTGACTTTGCTTGGTTGTTATCACGGTTATCATTCAAAGGGTGGTGCACAAGGGGTTGGACAGGCGACAACAAATGCCGTTGTAACGGCTTCGATCCTGATCCTTTGTTCTAACTATGTTATAACTGAACTCTTTTTCTCGAGATAATCATGACCAGTTCAGTAAGCATATCGATACGAAATCTCCACAAATCCTTTGGATCAAAGCATGTCTTGAGAGGAATAAACCTCGATGTGAAAACCAATGAGTCATTGGTGATTATTGGCGGTTCTGGTTCTGGAAAATCCGTGCTCCTTAAATCTATTCTCGGTTTGATCGAACCTGACCAAGGGGAAATCTTGATCGATGGTCAAAATTGTCTGGAAATGTCGCGTGCTGATCGCGAAAATCTCATGGCTAAGTTTGGAATGTTGTTTCAAGGCGGTGCCTTATTTGACTCACTGCCTGTTTGGGAAAACGTCAGTTTCAGGCCTTTAGTTGTTGAAGGAATGGACCGAGGTGAGGCGAAGGCTTTAGCTGTCGAAACCTTAAACAAAGTGGGCTTGGGCGCCGAAGTCGCAGACCTGTCACCGGCGGAACTGTCAGGCGGCATGCAAAAACGGGTTGGACTTGCACGCGCCATTTCATCCAAACCGTCCATTATTTTCTTCGATGAACCCACAACTGGTCTTGATCCGATCATGGCGGATGTGATCAACGATCTGATCAGAAAATCAGTTAATGACCTAGGTGCGACCGCTCTGTCTATTACTCATGATATGGCCAGTGCTAGAAAAATATCAGATAGAGTGGCGATGCTTTATCAAGGTGAGATGATTTGGGAAGGGCCATCTTCTGACATCAATGACTCCGGCAATGATCACGTTGATCAATTCGTTCATGGACGTGCTGAAGGCCCCATCGCCATGCCCGTACTGAAAGGCTAAGCGCCTTGGCCAAACCCATCAAACAATTCGTTTGCCAATGTTGTGGCGCCTCCTTTCCTAAATGGGGCGGTAAATGCACCGGCTGTGGTACCTGGGACTCTCTTGTCGAGGAAGTACCACGAGACGTCATTCCAGGTGGTTTAGGCCAACAGAAGAAGATTTCCGCTCGTTCAAACCAAATCGAATTTTCATCCTTGGACGATGACACCAAGGAAGTTGTTCGCTGGTCTTCTGGAATCGGTGAATTCGACCGCGTCACTGGCGGCGGCATTGTCCCTGGATCTGCTATACTTATCGGCGGCGATCCAGGAATTGGGAAGTCAACTTTGCTGTTGCAGGTAGCAGCTCTTCTCACGACACCGAAAGACACGAAGCCGCTTAAAGTGGTTTACATCACTGGGGAAGAATCAGTTGACCAAGTACGCCTGCGGGCTTCGCGGCTTGGCGTTGAAAAAGCACCGGTTATGCTGGCCGCGGCAACCTCTGTCCGTGATATCGTCAATTCACTCGACCAAAATGATGCGCCTGATGTAGTCATTATCGATTCAATCCAAACACTCTACTTGGACTCACTAGAGTCCGCCCCTGGTACAGTTTCTCAGGTCAGAGGCTCCGCTCAAGAACTCATCCGTTTGGCGAAAACGCACGGGTTCGCCCTCTTCTTGGTTGGCCATGTCACCAAGGAAGGGACGATCGCCGGTCCAAAAGTTGTTGAACATATGGTCGATGCAGTGCTTCATTTTGAAGGCGATAGAAGTCATCACTTTAGAATCCTAAGAGCTGTCAAAAACCGCTTTGGTCCCAGTGATGAAATTGGTGTCTTTGAAATGGTCGAGAACGGCCTTGATGAAGTTAAAAATCCTTCGGCGCTCTTTCTGGCAGACCGCAACGAAGAAGTGAGCGGAGCGGCCGTCTTTGCTGGCATTGAAGGCACACGACCTGTCTTGGTTGAAATTCAAGTTCTGTTGTCCCCCTCGCCGCTTGGCACACCTCGTCGATCAGTGGTGGGTTGGGATAACAACCGTCTCTCAATGATTCTGGCAGTTCTCGAAACTCGCTGTGGCCTTTCTTTGGCCGGCAAGGATGTTTATTTGAACGTAGCCGGCGGACTACGGATACAAGAACCGGCTGCCGATTTAGCAGTCGCAGCTGCCATTTTGTCCGCCACAATCGATCATCCACTTGATCAAGAGACTGTCTTTTTTGGTGAAGTCGGTCTCTCTGGTGAAATCAGGGCCGTTTCATTGGCAGATATGCGCGCCAAGGAAGCCGAAAAACTTGGGTTCAAAGCTGCAGTAGCACCCAAACAAAAACGTAAGAAGAAATCGGCCAAACAGAAAGAGGCCACATCTTCGCTGCAAATACGCCCTTTTGCTCACCTAAATGATCTACTGCGTGATCTTGCCCGAAAGAAAGCGCCCAAAAAAGAAACAGATGTGATAGACTAAAGGCATTGAATATCTGGCAGAGACTTGACCATGGCCGCAGTTAAGATTAGACAAACGCGGCTTGCGTCGGAGAGCAGATGCCCGATGCCATCTATAGTTTGAGATGATTTGATGGACTCCTTACCGTTTAATATTATTGATGCTGTCGCCATTGGTGCGATTATGCTGTCAGCCATGTTTGCCTATTTTCGCGGCTTCGTACGTGAAATTTTGTCAATCGCAGCTTGGGCATTAGCAGCTTTTACAACACTTGCTCTTCTTGATTTCAGCAGAGATTTGATTAGCCAGTATGTGCCAATCCCCTTGGTTGCCAACGGCCTAGCTATTGGTGGTGTCTTTATCATTCTTTTGATTGTGTTTTCCGCTCTAGCGATCCCTCTTTGGTCGCTGATTGGTCACACTGGGTTAAGGCCAATTGACAGAGCCTTGGGTGTGATCTTTGGTTTTCTTCGCGGCGGCTTGCTCGTGATGGCTTTGTGGATTGGTTTTGCATGGTTAGTGCCAGAAGCCAGCCGACCAAAAATTATCGAGACTTCACGCGTGCTGCCTTACATTGATGACGGTGCAAAGTCTCTCGTTGTTTGGGTTAGATCAATGCCCTACGGCTTTATCCAAACCGAAGGTACCCAAGGTATTCTTCAAGAGCTTCAGAATGCTTTAAACATCGAAAAGCCATCAAGTGACACAACCTTTCAATCATTGAACAACCCGCAGCCCCTTGTTCCAACAAGTGCGACAGAAACAGCGGGCTACAATTCAACACAGCGCCAAGATTTCAGTCGTCTGCTAAATACGACCTCACAGTAGAATTCTTTAAGGACCCGAAGCATGACCTTCTTCTCTCCCTTCGTTCAAGACGATGACCGCCCCAGAGAAGAATGCGGAATTTTTGCAACCTACAACAACAATGATGCCTTCGCCCACACAGTGCTCGGCCTCCACGCCCTCCAGCACCGAGGCCAGGAAGCAGCTGGCATTGTTTGCTATGACGGCAAGACCTTCAATGCTCATAGAGCCGCAGGATTGGTCGGCGACAATTTCAACGATCCAAAAGTCGTAGATTCTTTGGTCGGTTCTGCAGCAATCGGCCACGTTCGCTATTCGACAGCCGGGGGGTCAGCCGCTCGTAACATCCAGCCCCTTTACGCCGATTTAGATCTTGGCGGCTTTGCAATTGCTCACAATGGCAATCTAACAAACGCGCACATTTTGCGCCATGAGTTGACGTCAAAAGGCTCTTTGTTTCAGTCCACTGCAGACACAGAGGTCATCATTCATCTGATGGCCCGCAGTCTGCGTCGTCACCGTATCGACCGCCTAGTCGAGGCTCTGTCTCAAGTTGAGGGTGCTTATTCAATCGTCGCTTTGAATGAAAAGATGGTGATTGGTGTCCGTGATCCGCTGGGCGTCCGGCCTTTGGTGATAGGCAAAATAGGCGATTCCTACGTTATGGCTTCCGAAAGCTGTGCCCTAGATATTATGGGGGCTGAGTTTATCCGGGATGTTGAGCCTGGAGAAGTCGTAATCTTGGATGACGATGGGCTACACAGCCGCTTTCCTTTCCCGAGATTGAAATCCCGTAGCTGTATCTTTGAGTACCTCTACTTCGCGCGGCCAGACTCAGTAATAGAGGGCGTATCCGTCTATGAGTCTCGTAAACACGCCGGAGAAGAATTGGCAAAAGAAAGCCATGTGCCAGCTGATGTCGTGGTCCCTGTCCCTGATTCGGGCGTACCAGCAGCGCTTGGTTACGCAAACCAAGCCAATATACCTTTTGAACTGGGCATCATTCGCAATCACTATGTTGGTCGTACTTTCATTGAACCCACTCAGCAAATTCGCCACTTAGGTGTTAAGCTGAAGCACAATGCAAACTCTGCACGGCTGAAAGGTCAGCGTGTCATCCTGGTTGATGACTCCATCGTTAGAGGTACTACATCAATTAAGATCGTTGAGATGGTTCGCGCTGCAGGAGCTATCGAAGTCCATATGCGTATCGCAGCTCCACCAACAGCCAGTCCATGCTATTATGGCATCGACACGCCAGAGAAGAACGAATTGCTGGCTCACCAAATGCCGGTCAGTGAAATGGCGGCCCACATCGGCGTGGACAGCCTAGCTTTTCTTTCAGTGGACGGCCTCTATCACGCTATCGCTGAAACAAAACGCAATGATGAAAGCCCACAATATTGCGATGCTTGTTTCACTAACTCTTACCCAACCAGGCTAAGTGACAAAGAAGAAAAAAGAGCTGCTCCTCAGCTATCATTGCTGTCTGAAACCGCATAGTTGTCTCATGCTACTTCGACTGTTCAGTGGTCTCTTTGCATTAGCCTTCGCGTTGCTGTTGGCTCAAGTGCCCGGCTTTTTCATTGAGAAACAATCTCAGTTGGCAGACCGATTAGTCGATATCAAAACACAAATCACAAGCTCTAACCAGATGGCCGCATCTGCAGGCATGTCATTGGAGCAATTCGCTCAATCCCTGAGAAACCACCCAGATCCGAGCTTCCAAACCCAGGGCGATCAGATAGTTCAAACGCTGCGCGTAGAAACGGAAAATTTAGAAAGCCTTGCCGCTTTCAAAAGGGCAACCGCTTGGAACAAACTACCGCTGCTGTTCCTGCATCATCGCACATTGAGACGTCTGCCGATAGAACGCGAGCAGCTCATTGAATTGCCCAGAAGTGAAGAAAGCTACTGCTACGGTCTCGCAGGGTTTATTATTGGTATTTTCTTTTTCTCAATCCTAATTTTTTTCGGAATGAGTCTAAAAAAACTCTATAAGCTCCGGCAGGCTCGAAAACTGTTAGCGAGCCGCGGTTATGGATACTAGGATCTGTAGACATTATGACTAAACTTTTGGAAAACCGCATAGCTCTAGTAACAGGCGCCTCACGCGGCATCGGCGCAGCCGTTGCCAGGCGCTTTGCGCAAGAAGGCGCTACGGTTGTTGCCACAGCACGAACTGTTGGAGGCCTTGAAGAGCTTGACGACGAGATCTTTGAGATAACCGGCCAAAGAGCAACGTTGGTTCCGATGGATCTCCGTCAATTTGACCAGATCGACAATCTCGGCCACGCTTTGTATGAGCGTTTTGGAAAGTTGGATATCGTCGTTGGCAATGCCGGATTTATATCCGAACTTACG
>CAJQQJ010000135.1 GCA_905480445.1 uncultured Alphaproteobacteria bacterium
GCGTAGCGCCGCCAGTAGCTTTTCCTTCAGTCCACCAATCGGGAAGACACGTCCGCGCAGGGTTACTTCCCCTGTCATCGCTACTTCTTTGCGGATTGGGATACCAGTCAAAACAGAAACAATCGACGTTACCATGCCAACACCAGCAGACGGTCCATCCTTAGGTGTCGCCCCTTCGGGGACGTGGACGTGGATGTCCTTCTTTTGAAACAAGGATGGCTTGATGCCAAACTCATGGGAACGGCTCTTAACAAACGACTCAGCTGCTTGGATAGACTCTTTCATCACATCACCGAGCTGGCCCGTTGATACAACACGGCCCTTCCCTGGTACTGTCACTGATTCAATGGAAAGCAAGTCGCCACCGACTTCTGTCCACGCCAATCCTGTAACCACACCGACAGCGTCCTCGCCCTCAGCTTCGCCATAACGGAATTTTTTGATTCCAGCGAAGTCAGACAAGTTATCTTCGTTGATCACAACCGCTTCTGCTTCACCCATCTCCAACTGTTTTACCGATTTACGGGTAAGGTTGGCGATTTCACGCTCAAGACTTCTGACACCGGCTTCACGGGTATAATAGCGGACCAAATCGCGTATGGCTGAATCTTCGATGACCAGCTCACCTTCTTTGATCCCGTGATCCTTGAAGGTTTTCTGCATCAAGTGCTGTTTTGCGATCTCAATCTTCTCGTCTTCAGTGTAACCAGACAGACGAATGATCTCCATACGATCCAACAAGGGCTGAGGCATACGCAGTGAGTTAGCAGTCGTAACAAACATCACGTCTGATAGATCGTAATCCACTTCCAAGTAATGGTCACTGAACGTATCGTTTTGAGCCGGATCAAGAACTTCCAACAAAGCAGACGAAGGATCGCCACGATAGTCAGAACCCAACTTGTCGATTTCATCTAACAAGAAGAGTGGGTTCGACGACTTAGCCTTCTTCATCGATTGAATGATCTTGCCGGGCATTGACCCAATGTATGTACGTCTGTGACCACGGATCTCTGATTCATCGCGCACGCCACCTAGGCTTACACGAACGAAGTTTCTGTTCGTCGCGCGTGCTATGGACTTACCAAGCGACGTCTTACCAACACCTGGAGGACCAACAAGACAAAGGATCGGGCCTTTGAGCTTTTTCATTCGCTGCTGAACCGCAAGATACTCGATGATGCGTTCTTTAACCTTGTCTAGACCATAGTGATCTTCATCAAGAATGACTTGAGCATTCTTAAGGTCTCTCTTGATCTTTGTTGCCTTCTTCCAAGGAATAGCCGTCAGCCAATCCAAATAGTTTCGTACAACCGTTGATTCTGCAGACATTGGGCTCATAGAGCGTAGTTTCTTCAGCTCTGCACCGGCTTTTTCTTTTGCCTCTTTAGAGAACTTGGTTTTTTCAATCTTCTCTTCAAGTTCGCTAAGTTCGTCTTTACCGTCTTCGCCGTCACCAAGTTCTTTCTGAATGGCCTTCATTTGCTCATTCAAATAATACTCGCGCTGGGTCTTCTCCATTTGGCGCTTCACGCGTGAACGAATTCTCTTCTCGACCTTTAGGACTGAGATCTCGCCTTCCATATGACCAAAGACCTTCTCAAGGCGTTCCATCACAGGCAAGGTTTCAAGCAGATCTTGTTTGTCTGCAATCTTGAGATTGAGGTGCGAGCAGATCGTATCAGCCAGCTTAGCAGGATCTTCGATCTGGCTAACAGAGACCAAGACTTCTGGTGGGATCTTTTTATTTAGTTTGAGGTATTCTTCAAACTGGCTCACCACAGAGCGTGAAAGCCCTTCCACTTCGTCACCAGAGGCTGGAGACTCCTCAACAAAATCGGCTTGAGCACGAAGGAAATCGTCACCTTCAACAAAGGAGCTTACTTTGGCGCGTTGCCCGCCTTCTACCAGCACCTTCACAGTCTGATCAGGCAACTTCAACAACTGCAGCACCGTCGCAACTGTCCCCGTTTGATAAATATCAGCAGGGCTAGGCTCGTCTTCGCTTGCTTCGACTTGCGTGACGAGCAAAATCTGTTTGTCCCCTTCCATTACCTCTTCCAAAGCGGCAACGGATTTTTCGCGTCCAACAAAAAGCGGAACGATCATATGTGGGAAAACAACAATGTCTCTTAGTGGCAGAACAGGATAGGTCTGTGTCACAGAAACTCACCTCAAAGAAAAAAGGGCAATAGAGTTATGCCCTTGTAGATAAAACGCCGCTAAACTCTAAGAATTCAGCGCCTGGCTTATTTGGGGTCGATCGCTTCACAATCAAGCCCCAACTAGGCAATTAGATAGCGTGCGGAATTAACTGGCAGTTGGTGCCGCTTCAGCTTGTTGTTCAGCATAGATGTACAGCGGCTGACCATCATTATCGACAACATCTTTGTTGATAACGATTTCCTGTACGCCTTCTGCGTCTGGAAGACCAAACATTGATTCCAGGAGAATACTTTCCATGATGGACCGGAGGCCGCGAGCGCCCGTTTTGCGCAGAATCGCCTTCTTAGCGATGGCTTCCAAAGCACCCTCTGTGAACTTTAGTTCAACTTCTTCCATATCAAACAATTGTTGATACTGTTTAATCAACGCGTTCTTCGGTTCGGTCAGAATCTGTATCAGCGCTGTCTCGTCTAGATCTTCTAACGTAGCGATAACAGGCAAACGTCCGATAAATTCAGGAATAAGACCGAATCTTTGCAGATCTTCAGGACGGGTGTCTTTGAGGACATCACCCATACGACGATCATCGTCTGACTTAACATCAGCGCCAAAACCCATTGCGTTACCACGACCGCGCTCGGAGATAAGCTTATCAAGGCCTGCAAATGCACCACCAACAATAAAGAGGATGTTGGTTGTATCGACTTGAAGGAATTCCTGTTGCGGATGCTTACGACCACCTTGAGGCGGCACAGAAGCGACCGTGCCTTCCATAATCTTCAGCAAAGCTTGTTGTACACCTTCGCCCGACACATCTCGTGTGATGGAAGGATTGTCAGATTTACGGCTGATCTTGTCGACTTCATCAATGTAGACGATGCCACGTTGCGCACGTTCGACCTTGTAATCTGAGGCTTGAAGAAGCTTCAAAATGATATTCTCAACGTCTTCGCCAACATAGCCAGCTTCCGTTAAAGTCGTCGCATCGGCCATCGTGAAAGGCACATCCAAGATGCGCGCCAATGTTTGAGCCAAAAGCGTCTTACCGCTACCGGTTGGGCCGATCAGCATGATGTTCGATTTAGAAAGCTCTACTTCAGAAGACTTGCCGCTGTGCGCCAAACGCTTGTAATGGTTATGAACCGCTACGCCTAAAACGCGTTTAGCGCGATCCTGGCCGATAACATAGTCGTTAAGCACGTCGAAAATTTCACGTGGAGATGGCACACCATTAGTCGACTTCACCAACGAAGATTTACTTTCCTCTTTGATGATATCCATGCAGAGTTCAACACATTCATCACAGATGAAAACTGTGGGGCCAGCAATTAACTTGCGGACCTCATGTTGGCTCTTCCCGCAAAAGGAACAATAAAGGGTGCTTTTAGAGTCACCACTGTTCGACGAAGACATAATCTACTTAACTCAAATAATTAACAAATCTATGTTAGACGGCTGGGTTGCGACTACACAATCCCTAAATTTCAAAAGTTAGGCCTTTTAACACCTTTTTCCGAAATTTGAACAGCTGGTAGTCGACTCCAGGGCTTTTTGTCGCTTTGATCAATCTTCAACTTCAAAAGGACGCTTTTCAACAACTTCGTCAATCAAACCAAAGTTTTTGGCTTCATCTGCAGTCATGAAATTGTCACGTTCCATTCCGGATTCAACCGCCTCAAGAGTTTGACCACAGTGTTTGACATAAAGTTCGTTCAAACGATGGCGGGTCTTAATGATTTCCTTGGCATGGATTTCAATGTCCGTCGCCTGCCCCTGAAAACCGCCAGAAGGCTGGTGAATCATGATCTTTGAATTAGGCAAAGCAAAACGCTTGTCTTTGGCGCCTGCCATCAGCAACAAGGAGCCAGCAGAAGCTGCTTGCCCAACACAGACCGTCGCTACTTCCGGGCGCACATATTGCATCGTGTCATACATGGCCAAACCAGAGGTCACGACACCGCCAGGTGAGTTGATGTATATGAAAATATCCTTCTTCGGGTTTTCTGACTCAAGGAAAAGCAACTGAGCGCAGACCAAGGTAGAAACGTGGTCATTGATAGGACCAGTTAGAAAGATAATGCGTTCCTTGAGCATACGAGAAAAGATGTCGTACGAACGCTCTCCTCGGTTGGTCTGTTCAACCACCATAGGAACCAGTGTGTTCATATAAATATCAATTGGGCTTTCAGACATTTTGCTCTTTCTTATCCTTAAAACGAAACAGGGCCGCTGTGCGACCCTGCCTCTAAACTAATTCACGGGAGTCGTTCCTTTGCTTTATCTGTGCAAAGTTGAGCGACCATGCAAGTCTTTTAGTCTTCTTTTTTCTTTGCTTTAGCTTTTGCCGCCTTTTTTGGCGATTCGTCACCAGCAGATTCGGCCTTTTTCTTTGGTGCAGCTTTCTTTTTCGCAGCTGGCTTCTTCTTTTTGCCGCTATCGCCCTCTTCCAAAGCTTCAAGCTCAGACTTCAGGTCATCGGGAGAGATTGAACGCTCCGTAACAGCCGCAAGTTCAACCAAATAATCGATTGTCTTCTCTTCCAAGATCGGCGCGCGCAACTGGTTCATCGCTTCAGGGTTTTCGCGGAAGTACTTCATGACTTCGCCTTCTTGCCCAGGGTAGCGTTGAGCTTCCTGCATAGCCGCCATTGAAATTTCCTGCTCGCTAACGACAAGCTCGTTCTTCAGGCCAACATCAGAAAGCAACAGACCTAAGCGAACACGGCGGACAGCAATGTCGCGATAATCTGACTTCAATGCGTCTTCGTCTTTCGCCGCATCATCTTCGTCAAGGTTCCCAGCTTCTTTATCGCGCTCAATCTGTTGCCAGATTGAATCGAACTCCATGTCGACAAGACCTTGTGGTACGTCAAAATCATGGTTCGCATGGAGCTGATCAAGGATCTTACGCTTCATAACGCTGCGTGTAACGTTCTCGTACTCGCGGCCGAGATCTTCTTTGATGCGCTCTTTCAAGGCATCAAGGTTTTCAAGACCAAGTGTCGTCGCTAACTCATCATTCAGCTCAGGAGTAACCAACTCTTTCACTTCCTTGACAGTCACGTCGAACGTCACTTCCTTACCAGCAACCTCTTCGCCGCCGTAAGTTTCAGGGAAAGTTACAGTTACTTTCTTTTCGTCGCCTTCTTTAGCGCCAACCAACTGCTCCTCAAAGCCTTCAACAAAAGAACCAGAGCCTAATTCCAGGTTAAAGTCGTCTGCTTTCAACTGAGGTAATCTTTTGCCGCCGACTTCACCGTCAAAGTCAATAACAGTAACGTCGCCGTTCTTTGCAGCACGCTTCTTCTTCAATGGCTCTGCTCGCTTAGAACGCTCAGCGACATTTTGGAGAGCTTCGTTCAATTCTTTCGCAGGAATATCGACAACTAGTTTTTCGACTT
>CAJQQJ010000136.1 GCA_905480445.1 uncultured Alphaproteobacteria bacterium
CATGTCGAACGACTTTGCTGTCCTGCTTAGGTTCATCCCTCACAGTGCGACCAAGTCCGACATGGAAGTCATCTGGTTGGTCAATAGCGATGCGGAAGAAGGCAAAGACTACAACGTGGAAAAGCTCATCTGGGTCTGGGACGTGACAACAAAGCAAGACAAAGACATCATCGAATGGAATAGAGCTGGTGTCATGTCACGACATTACGAGCCTGGCCCCTACTCCACCCAAGAGGCCGCCTCTGCCAAATTGATCCAGTGGTATTTATCACAACTGTCAGGGTGACAGGAGAAAGCGTTGCCCCATCCGTTTTTGCGGCCTAACCCAGATTGATTGAGTTAACAGGGGCTTTTGTGAGTGTACAAACTGTTAAATCAATCTGGACAAGAAAGAGAACTGATCAATGCAAAGATTTTTGAGAAGATACTTCCTTTGGTTCATTTATGCAGCCTTCGTGATTATGGTTAGTATCTTCGGGAGCCGCGAAAGCTTTTTCTTCGTAAGTGGGAATCTTGGGTCAGGGAAATTTCTTCTCCTGACAGCCTACCTAGCTTTCCTTGCTTACTCGATACATGCGACGAAAAGAGAGAATTTCTTCAAGAGCGTTATGTCAGTTAACAGACTTTGGTGGGGCAGGCAAATTGGAGCTGATCTCTACATCAGCGTCTTTTTGTCTTTGGGCTTGATCTATTTGCTTGAAGGGTCTCTCATCGTCACTTTAGTCTGGTTGGCTCCAATATTGTTCTTCGCTAACCTCGCGATCTTGCCTTACATCCTTTTGAACTACAATTTTATCCTACAGCATTTATTGAGCTAAATGATAAGCTAGACTGAACAGTTTGATTATTCAGTCTAGCTGCCCATCAAGGAACTTAGAGAGAGTCCATGATGACCGGTGATCTAAACTTCCACTTTTCCCAAAGCGTTGACGTCTCGATAAGCGACATCATTAAGTTGGCTACATTCGCTCTGGTCGTCGGTCTACCAGAGAATATGCCAGTGGTTGGCGCTTCAACGACATCATAGTTGGACACTTGCGCATTAATGAGCGAATCTGGACGAACAATGCACCATTCAACGGCCCCTCCCTTCTTACCTATTTCACGCCTTAGAAAAGTAGCTGCAGTTTCATTATCGCGGTGTGGAGGAACCAGATGGCGTAGCAAAGTCAGCACTAAACGCTCAAACAAGGTTCTCTTTTGGTCCACACTTGGGTTCGCTACGCCAACGGTGTTCATTAGAATGAGCCGAACTGGTTTTTTTGGATTGTTTCTCTGGATTGCATCACACACCCGGTCAACGACATCTGTACACAGGTTTCTCGGATTTCCGAAAAAGCCTCGAAGATCCATCGTGTGGCCCAAGCAAGAAACGACAGCATCGCAGTCATCGGTAAGGGCTTTGAGCTCGTTATCTTTCAAATCGAGCACGGCGGCTTTCAACACTGTTAGGTTTGGATTATCTAACAATTCTTTGTCAAATTTGTCAGGTGAGCGAACAACAATCCGCACTTTGTGTCCCCCATCCAACAGTTGGTGCACGAGCGGGGTTCCTGTCATTCCAGTAGCGCCTAAAACAAGGACAGCCATAGTCTTCTTCCTCTTTTCGGATGATGATTTGCAAGCTAGCGCCAAGGATGTGCTAATGTGCTGTCCGAGAATATACAGCTATTGAGATCTATTTGAATTGACCTATTTCCTTAGTTTGATATGCATTAATGCATGGATTGGAAATCACTGAAATTCGACTGGAATCGTGCTCGAGCCTTTCTAGTTACCGCCGAAGAAGGTTCCTTATCGGCCGCTGCTCGTGCGCTTGGCATGTCTCAACCAACTCTTGGCAGGCAGGTTGAGGCTCTTGAACAGGAGTTAAACGTCGCGCTTTTCCAGCGCGTTGGGCGTGGTCTAACCCTTACGCCTAGTGGTTTAGAGCTGTTAGTGCACGTGCAAAAAATGGGTGAAGCTGCAAATCATTTTTCATTGACGGCCTTTGGACAGTCTCAGTCAATTGAAGGCAGTATTTCAATTTCAGCAAGTGAAGTTTATGCTGCTCTCTTGTTACCACCAATAATCAAGAAACTGCGCGACGCCGAACCTGCCATCAAAATTGAAATCGTGGCTACCCATCTCACCAGCGATTTAAGGCGGCGCGAAGCTGACATCGCAATCCGGAACTTTCGGCCAACAGAACCAGATTTGGTCGCTCAAAAAATAACGGACGTTCCAGCACTTCTTTATGCTACTGTCGATTACTTAAACAGCATCGGAATTCCAGATTGCGCCTCGGACTTTAGTCAAGCAGCCTTTATCGACATGAGTAAAGGCGATGATTTCCTGGATCTGTTAAACAACCGAGGTTTCAATCTGACAAAAGACAACTTTCCAATTGTAACAGAAAACTTCTTAGTTCTTTGGGAGTTTGTGAAACAAGGACTCGGAGTTGGCATTCTAGATGGTGTCATTGGCGATAAGGAACCCAAGGTGAAAAGAGCGTTCCCTCAGCTCGAACCACCTACTTTCCCCATATGGCTGGTAGCCCATCGTGAGTTAAAAACGAGCAGACGAATTAGAACTGTGTTTGATCTGTTAGAAGCTGAACTGAGTAAGATCTATTCAACAGCGAGACCTAACGCCCAAAATTGAAAATCGACACGACTTCCTCAAACCTTCAGCACCGTTGTTTCCTTCAATGTCTCCATCGACAGACTAGACGTTACATTGAACAGGTTTATCCGACCAATGAAGCCTTTGTAGAAGGCATCGAACTCTTGGGTACTGCCGACGCGGACTTTCAGGATGTAATCAATCTCGCCGGTTAGACGATGAGCTTCCTGGATTTCAGGCATCTCATCCAGTGTCTGCGTGAATGCGTTCAGCCATTCCTCAGAGTGTTGGTCAGTTCGGATGGCTACAAAGAAGGTATCCGTTAATCCGATCTTCGAGGAATCAAGCAGTGCGACCTCTTTGGCAATAATGCCGTTGGCTTTCAGTTTCTTGATTCTGTTCCACACTGGGGACTTCGACGACCCGACTTTGGCCGCGATTTCTTCCAAAGCCAGCGAGCTATCCGTCTGCAAAACGCGCAATATTTTCCGATCTAGATCATCTATCAACGATTATTTCCTACATTGTTTACCAAAATCAGAACATAAAACAGCCATTTCGGCGTAATAAGGCTGCAACGTGCTTATTATTTCCTTCATATTGCCAAATAGCGGGAAATTATCCATTTAGTCAATATAGATCGCAACAAGATTCTTGAGGACTAAGGACGTGAAAGCTTTTCCGCTTTTCTTAGATGTTGAAAACAAAGCCATCGTCGTATTCGGCGGAAGCGCAGATGCGGCAGCTAAACTTCGCTTGGCCCTCAAAACTTGCGCTTCAGTTCTGGTCGTCGCGGAAGAGCTGGACACCAGAGTGCTCCAGCTAGGGGACGCAGAGTGGATCTCCTGCCCTCCCCTCGACTATTCTTTCCCTAACAATGTTGCTTTCGCTTTCGCGGCGACTGGAAACCCTGAGCTGGACCACCAACTGGCAGAGCGAGCGCGATCATATGGTGTGTTGGTCTGCGCGGCTGATCAACCAGCCGTCAGCGATTTCACCACACCGGCGATTGTCGACCGCGATCCTGTCATCATCGCGATCGGTACTGAAGGAACAGCACCCGTTCTCTCACGGCAGTTGAAGGCCGCGATAGAAGCGCAATTAGAACCGACCATCGGCCTTGTTGCAAGAGCCGCAAGCAAACTTCGCCCCTGGGCAGCACAACGTTTTTCACCAGGTAGGGAAAGACGCGATTTCTGGTCAATCCTTTTCCAAAAGGCACGTCAGCTACCTTTCGTCACCGACAATCATGTAGCCGAGCTGGCAAATGAACTGGTGGGTGCCGATAACGAGAAACCCGTCGGATTGGTGCAATTCATTGCAGCCAGACATAGTGATCCTGAGCTGCTCACGCTGAAAGCCAGAAAGGCGCTCGACAGCGCTGACACCATCATTCACGATTCCAGCGCCCCGAGCCAAATCCTAGAATTAGCACGACGCGAAGCCACCCTCCTTGAGCCATCGGTCCAAGGCCGGACCGCAAACGTTTTGGATGAAGCGCTGTCCGGTAATCACGTTGTTGTTCTCAGCACCGCCGATCATCGCCCCGACTTACGTGCCTTAGAAGCACACAACATTGCCTACGAGGTCATAGCGGTTTTACCACAAGCTTCCCTATCCCTTCTCTCCTCATCATCACCAAACCTCAACCACAAGAAAGCAGCATAAGATGGCTAAGAAAGTCAAAACCGACCAAATATTCGTTCTAACCGCCAATGATCTTTCTTCGGGAGACATCGTGTTCTGGTCTGGTGAGAGCCGATGGGCACAAGAGATCACCAGCGCTCATGTCATTGCTGCAAACGAGCAAGATACTTTTACGGAAATAGCCAGTGCTTCAGAAAGCGCTAATGAAGTCGTTGGTGCTTACCTTACACCTGTGGAGCGCAAAAACAGCGATCTGCAGCCGGTAGAATTAAGAGAACGTCGCCGCGTAGCGGGACCTTCTATTGCTTATGGCTCTCCGGTACTTCCGCAAAAAATTGCGGCCTAGAAAGACAAAAAATGTACGTCTACGATAAACACGACCAGACCTTCGTCGAAGCCAGGTCACAAGAGTTTCGTGATCAAGTGAAACGCAGACTTGCAGGCGAACTGAGCGAAGATGAATTCAAGCCTATGCGCTTGATGAACGGTCTGTATCTCCAGCTTCACGCCTACATGCTGCGTGTGGCGATCCCTTATGGCACGCTGTCGTCGGATCAAATGCGCAAGCTGGCTTACCTGGCGGAGAAATATGACCGCGGCTACGGGCACTTCACGACTCGCCAGAACATCCAATACAACTGGCCCAAACTTGTTGACGTGCCAGATATGCTGGATGAACTCGCAAAGGTCCAGATGCACGCCATTCAGACATCTGGCAATTGCATTCGCAATGTCACTTCCGATCCTTTTGCTGGTGTCGCAGGCGACGAATGGATTGACCCCCGACCAACGGCGGAACTGTTGCGTCAGTGGTCGTCCTTGCATCCAGAATTCGCTTACCTACCCCGCAAGTTTAAATTCGCCGTGACAGGTGCTGCTGAAGACAGAGCAGCCCTGAAGTTTCACGATATAGGCTTGAAGGTTAAGCCAGGAGCTGACAGTGAGCCTCTGTTCGAAATCTGGGTCGGTGGTGGTCAAGGCCGAACACCGAGGATCGCCGTTCTTTTCGAAGATAAGGTCGAGCTCGTTGATCTGCTGCCAAAGCTGGACTCAATGTTGCGTGTCTATAACCTGCATGGTAGGCGCGATAACAAATACAAGGCCCGGATCAAAATCCTGATCGCTGAGTACGGCTTAGAAAACTATCGCAGTGACGTAGAAGAAGACCTAGCACTGCAATCGTTGGAACCATTTGCGCCAGCAGTCGCTGAATACCACCGGATTGCGAAAGACTTTGAACGCACAGATGTGCCACCTAGATCAGTTAGCTCGCCCAAGCAAGAACCTCAGTCTCCTGGTCTGACCGCATGGATCAAGCAGAACGTAACAAGCCACAAAATAGCTGGCTACGGTGTCGTCTCGATCTCACTAAAGCCTAAAGGCGGTATCCCTGGTGATGCAACGGCTGAGCAAATGTACGCTCTTGCGGATTTGGCAGAGCGCTTTTCCTTGAGTGAGCTACGCATCACCCACCGCCAGAATATTGTTCTGCCCTATGTTCCTGCTAGTGACTTAGCAGAGCTCTATGAAGAACTGGTTGTTCACGGCCTCGCAGAAGACAATGTCGGATTGCTCAGTGATATCATAGCTTGCCCCGGATTGGACTACTGCGCCTTAGCAACTGCCCGCTCTATTCCTGTGGCTCAAACTTTGAGCACTCGCCTGAGAGAAAGAGAAAGCCGAGAGGACTTGTCCGGCCTGACCCTTAATATTTCGGGCTGCATCAACGCTTGTGGGCATCATCACGCTGCCTCAATTGGCATTCTTGGTCTCAACCGTGCCGAGACAGAGAACTACCAAATCACACTTGGAGGAAGCTCCAACGACAACGCGTCAGTCGGTGAAATTCTGGGGCCTGGGTTTAGCCAGGAAGAAATTCCAGCTGCCGTGGATCGTATCTTGGATTTCTATCAGGCTTCCAAACAACCAGACGAGAACTTTAATCAAGTCTATCAGCGGTTAGGCAAATCAGCTTTCAAGGAGGCGGTTTATGTGGCTGCTTAAGAAAGACGGAAACTGGCACCCCATTGATGCCTCTGAGCTGGTCACCGCTAATCGTGTTACACCAGAAAGCTTTGAGGGTGATCTCGAACACATCGCCTCGACCGGTCAAGTTGTAATCATCAACTTTGCTGGTCCAAACGACGGTCGTGGTTTCTCCTTTGCTAAACGGTTGAAACGTTATGCGCCAAGTTTGAAATTGATCGCCAGTGGCAAGCTCACGCCAGATCATGCGCGCCTGTGCTTTCAGACAGGTTTCGATGAAGTCTTGCTGTCAGATGAGTTGGTTGCGCGACAGAGCGCCTCGGCTTGGAAATCAGCCCTGGAAAATTCAGTCGACAGAACCTACTTGGAAGATAAGATCAATTCCAATCTACCATCCATCTGGGCCGAAAGAGCTCAAGAAATAAATCGATAAAAAAATGTACCAAGAACGCGTTCTCTCTGCTCGTCATTACACTGATAATCTTTTCTCATTTGAGATCACTCGCCCGGATGGCTTTCGCTTCCGTTCCGGTGAATTCACCATGATTGGCCTGGAACAGGAGGATGGCAAGCCCCTGCTTCGTGCCTATTCAATTGCCAGCCCGAGCTGGCAGGAGAAGCTTGAATTCTTTTCTATTAAGGTTCCGAATGGCCCTCTGACCTCCAAGCTGCAGTCTATACAGGCTGGCGACAAAATTGTACTGGGCAAGAAATCCACCGGCACATTGGTTCTTGATGCCTTAACTCCGGGTAAGAATCTCTACCTTCTGTCGACTGGGACAGGGCTGGCACCTTTCGCCTCGATCATCCGCGATCCCGAAACCTTTGAGCGTTACGATAATGTTGTCCTCACCCATACTTGTCGCACAGTTAAGGAGCTCAACTATGGCAAAGATTTGATGGCCGCGACCATGAGCGACGAGATCTTGCAACAAATCATCGGCGATAAACTCAAACACTTCACCTCAGTCACAAGGGAGGACTATCCTTTCAAGGGTCGTATTACTAACTTGATTGAAGATGGCACCCTGGCTGAGGCGGTTGGCCTACCCGACCTCAATCCAGAAACAGACCGTGTTATGGTTTGTGGCTCAATGGGTATGCTTTCTGACCTAAAAGAACTTTTCGACAGCAAGGGCTTTGTCGAAGGTTCCGTTTCTCGCCCTGGTCAGTTTGTCTATGAGAAGGCCTTTGTGGAATGAACTCGACACCTTGGCAAGATGAGACCGCCCTTATACATGGTGGTATTGAACGCTCACAGTACGGGGAGACCGCTGAAGCGCTCTATCTAACATCCGGCTTCGTCTATGAGAGTGCTGAACAAGCAGAGGCCAGGTTCAAAGGTGAGGACAGTGGTTACATCTATTCCCGATATGGCAATCCAACAGTAAGCTTGTTTGAACACAGAATTGCTGAGTTGGAGGGCACCGAAACCTGTTTTGCAACGGCCAGCGGTATGGCCGCGGTCTTTTCGGCGCTTGCCTGTCAGTTAAACGCTGGCGATCATATCGTTGCTTCACGGGTCTTGTTTGGTTCTTGTCTTCAGGTTGTCACGTCCATTCTCCCTAGGTTTGGGATCGAATACACGCTAGTGGATGGCGCGGATCTTGAAGCCTGGCAACAGGCTGTAAAACCCAACACCAAGCTCTTCTTTTGTGAGAGCCCCGCTAACCCTACCCTCACATTGGTTGACATCGTAGGCGTTGCTAATATCGCCAATTCAGCTGGTGCTACATTCGTGGTCGACAATGCCTTTGCTTCACCCGCCGTTCAGAACGCGAAAACACTTGGGGCGGACATCGTCGTCTACTCCGCGACCAAGCACATAGATGGTCAAGGTCGCTGCCTCGGTGGCGCTATCTGCTGCACAAATGATTTCTTTAAGGAAAAGCTTCAGCCCTTTGTACGTCACTCGGGTCCAGCAATGAGCCCTTTCAACGCTTGGGTGTTAGCAAAGTCGTTAGAAACAATGTCCCTACGGGTCGATCGCATGTCAGCTTCAGCCGCCTCATTGGCGGCAGCACTTCAACAAATGCCGTTCGTGGAAAGAGTCGCCTACCCTGGTTGCCCTTCTCACCCGCAATCTGAACTAGCACAGCGCCAAATGAAATCTGGCGGTTCCCTGCTCACGTTCAAAGTCAAAGGCGGCAAGTCTGAGACCTTTGCTATGATGAACAAACTCAACCTCATCAAGATCTCGAACAACTTGGGTGACTCAAAATCTCTAATAACGCATCCAGCAACGACCACGCATCGAACCTTAGCCGGCGAAGAACGCGAAATCTGTGGCATCACAGAAAACCTGCTTAGGCTGTCAGTTGGACTGGAGGCCTCAATCGATCTCATCACCGACATAGAGCAAGCGGGCTCTTAAGGAGGAATCATGGCTTACAAAGGCGAACTCACCTCATTAGAAGCAGCGGAAGCTTTAGCAGCCGATTCAAACGCCGTGATCATAGATGTCCGAACAGATGCAGAATGGTCTTATGTCGGTATCCCATCGATAGAGAACCTGTTTTTGGTTTCCTGGATCTACTTTCCAACTGGCGCCCAGAACGTCAGTTTCGTTGAGCAAGTAAGAGACAATGGCATCGAAGAAGATCAAACCCTCTACATGATTTGCCGTTCAGGAGTCCGGTCTGCCTCGGCTGCTGCTCTCCTTACCGCTGCCGGTTACGAGAACTGCTATAATATCTCAGATGGTTTCGAAGGCGACAAAGATGCAAACGGCCACCGCAGCACTGTCAACGGTTGGAAACAGGCTGGGCTGCCTTGGCAGCAAGGTTAACGGGCCACCTTGGGGCTTATCAAGATGACCGGTTCTTGTAGTAAGTATCTTTGTGCGTGATTTTTCCGTCTTTGATTGTCAGTATATCTACAGACAAAAAGTCCTGCACCTCTCCTGACTTCAACTTGGCAACACGTCGATACTGACAAAAAGCTCTATCGCCCGAAATCGCTTCGCTTAGCGTTTCCCAATGAACCGATACAACATTGTCGAACAACCCTTGGAAAACACCCCGGATCGTTTCTGCGCCCTCGAAACGCTTACCGTGTTGATCTGGTCCTGCTGCGTGATCAAAGATCGCATCAACCGCAAAGAATGCCATAACAGCATCGATATCATTGGCATTAAAGGCCTCGCCGACCCCATCTAGGCAACTCTTAATCTGATTAAGGTCTTGTGCCATGGCTTTATTCCTATTGTTGAACTGGATTAGATTTTGGCACAACGAAGCCAGAAAGTGCAAGGACTGAAGATTGCCTTAGTCAATCAGCAGCTTCAGTTTCTCCAAAGCAGTTTCTGGATTTTCACCCTGAGCAATTGTAGATTTGAAATCGCCGTTTGCCTCGAACAGATAAATTGAAGCAGAGTGATCATAGAGCACGTCATCGTCATCATTTACGGAGCGCTTGTAGTAGATCCGATAAGCTTTCGCCATTTCGGCGATTTGTCTTTCTGTACCAGACAGACCAATCATGCGGTCATCAAAGGCCGAAAGATAAGTCGCCAAATGTTCAGGTGTGTCCCGTTCGTGGTCAACGCCAACAAAAACGACATTCAGCTTGTCACCGTCAGTCCCAAGCTGTTTCAAGTAAGTCGTCATTTCCCACAGCGTTGTTGGGCAAACATCTGGACAATGCGTAAACCCAAAGAACATGGCATAAGGCTTACCCTTTAAATTAGCTTGCGTGAACACCTGTCCTTTGGTGTCGGTCATGGTGAATGGACCACCAATCGAGAAACCTATATCGACATCGCTGTAATTCTTTTGCCAATAGAGCAGACCAGCTCCAACGAGGGCCAAGGCTACAAGAGCCCATAGAACTATCCTGACTGATTTCATTAGTTCTGAGGTCCTTTGGCACCAATCGGCGCGACTGGCATCAAGATATTGACAAGACCAGCCTTTTCAAACTCCAACATAAAAGTAACGATATCACCAGCCATTGGGCCTTCTGTCATACCCTTGACCATTAGGTGGTAGCTACCGGGCTCAAAAACGACGGCTGTACCAGATTCAATCTCTAGCCCGTCCTCAACCTCAGACATCGACATAACGCCGTCTTTCATGCCCATCATATGGATTTCAACTTCGTCGGCGTACATCACTTCTGCGCTCAGCAAACGGTCAGATTTTTCGCCGTTATTCTTAATGCGCATGTAAGCGGCCCCAACATCAACACCCGGAGGAGACTGTCTTGTCCAAGCCCCAGCAACAAAAATGTCACCAGCTATCGCAACACCAGGAATGTCGCTGTCATAGACCTTGGTGCCACTGGCATTGGCAGTAGCCGTCAATAGAAAAAATAGGAGAGTGCTGGCTAGGATACGCATTGACGTCAGTCCTGACTGGTTAATACTTGAAGAAGATAGTGCGTCCCGAGCCTAAAGTCTCTGCGACAGAATGCTAGTCATTTCTTGGTGTTGAGCTTGGAAACAAGATGGCAAAAGGCTCAGGCTCAAGTCGCGCGACATTGGCTACAAAACTAACAGTGTGATAGGAGCCGCAAAGAGCAAGTATTTCCAGCTGTTGTTCTTTAGACCAGTAGTTCCCGAAAGAGTTCGATAGGCTCTCGTTAAGCCTACCTTTTTCACAAAGTACATCAACAAGAGCGAACAAGACTAGTTCCGTTTCAGTCCATAGATCAGAGTCCAAGTTCTCTGTCCAAGTGTCATTTAGATGTGCTTTGGTGAAACCTACTTGCTTGCCAAAAACAGAGGCGTGCACACCCCACTCATACTCACAACCATTTCGCCAGCATGTGCGCAGGATGACAATTTCCCGCTCTCTTTTCGACAAAGGGCTTTCGTCGTCCAATAGATTGGGAACAGCTTTGTCCAAAAACCTGGCGCTGTTCGCAAATGTCCGAAAGAGAGCGAGTAGTTTGCCGCCTATTTGAGGATAAATGGCAAGCCTTTCGGTGATACCTAGGGTAAATGGTTCCGTTAGTGGCTTGAGAAGATTGGACATGTGACCTGTCGGGCGCTATGAATTATGTAGCGAACATATGCTACGATTATTGTAGCGTCAAGGTGTGAGATCTTATGACAAAACTCCCGGGAAACAAATCAAGAGGGTCGTCCAGTGGTCGCCCTATTATGGTGTTACTTGATGTTCTCGGTCAAAAATGGACTTTACGGATACTTTAGGAACTTTACCAAACCGGCGAACCTCTGACTTTTCGGAGACTGCAAGGGGCTTGTGACGCAGTATCTCCAACTTCGTTGAACAGCCGTCTGAAAAACCTGCGCGAACTTAGGCTCGTTGAATTGGGGGCAAATGGCTACCTCGTGACCCAAAAAGGTAAGGAGCTAACACAGACTTTCGTCGAGCTAGATTGCTGGGCTGAAGAATGGGCTAGTAGTTTGAATAAAGACGGAACCTGAGGCCTATTCGCCTGTCCAAACAGGCGCTCGTTTCTCAACGAAAGCGGAGATGCCTTCTTCAGCGTCTTTGGCTAAAAGGTTTTGCGTCATGACTTCGCTACAATGATCATAGGCTTGTGCGGTTGTCATTTCCTTTTGCTGATAGAAAGCTTCTTTACCGATCTTCAAAACCAACGAAGATTTCGATGCGATTTTTTCGGCCCAGGCCAAGGTTTCATCAGCTAAATTTTCTTCCGGCACAGTCTTGTTAATCAAACCTATCTCAACGGCTCGAGCTGCAGGTTGCATGTCACCCGTTAACAGCATCTCCATAGATTGCTTGTTTGAAACTGCTCGGCTGAGGGCTACCATCGGTGTAGAACAGAACAAACCAATGTTAACGCCTGGCGTCGAAAATCTGGAATTCTCCGCCGCAATTGCCAAATCACAAGTCGCCACCAGTTGGCACCCCGCTGCTGATGCAATGCCGTGAATCTGCGCAATTACAGGCTTAGGCAAGGCCTGAATTTGCAGCATTAATGCCGAGCATTGAGCGAAGAGCGCGCGTTTCTCCTCAACATCATTTATGCCTCGAACTTCTTTGAGGTCATGCCCTGCGCAAAAGCCTTTGCCAGCACCAGAAATGGCAATCACTTTGGCAGCATCGTCTTTTTCAGCTTTGGACAGAGCCTGTGCAAGCGCTGCCATCAAAGGACGTGACAAAGCGTTGTATGCTTCAGGACGGTTCAACGTCAGATGACAAACGCCGCCATCGTTAGTCGAGGTTAGAACAAGATTATCAGACATAGCTATTTCCCCATTGAGGCGTATTCAGGATTTGGCTTCATATTGAGACCATGCGCCATGCGGTTAGAGTAATTAAAGAATGAAACGACATCATTAATGTCAAAAATTTCGGCATCTGTGAAACCAGAGAGTTTCAGTCGGTCTCGATCTTCCTCGCCAAAATTCTGTGGGTCAGCCGTAAGCTTGAGCGCATAATCAAGCATCGCCCATTCCCTTTCAGACAGATCCAACCGACGGTGATCTTCCGCCAACTGAACATCCAATTCTGGATTACCTGACAAGAGACGGACAGCAGCGCCGTGAGATTCGAGGCAATATTCACAGTCATTGTGACTTGAAACGACAACCGCAATCATCTCGCGCTCTAACTTAGAAAGCGGTGACTCACCCAGCATAAGCTCGTTGTAAGTGAGCATAAAGTTTCGAAGCTTCGCTGGATGATAGGCCATCACCTTTATAACATTCGGCACCAAGCCCAGTTTATGGCGACACTTGGCAAAAACGATCTTAATGTCTTCGTCTAGCGCGGTTTCATCGATTTCTGGAACGATTGAAATCACTTCACTCATGACTGTAGTTCCGCACGGTCCGCGAAGTGATCCAGCGCCTCTGGATTGGCCAGCGCCTCTTTGTTTTTGACAGGCCGACTATGTACGACTTCACGAACGGCCAACTCAACAATCTTGCCCGACTTAGTGCGGGGTATATCGTCAACGACCAAGATCTTGGCTGGTACATGTCGGGGCGATGCACCAACGCGAATTTTTGTTTTGATGGCTTTCTGGAGCTCTTCCGTCAATTCTACACCATCGGCAATTCGGATAAAGAGAACCACGCGTGTGTCGCCTTCCCATTCCTGTCCAACGACCAGTCCTTCAAGGACTTCCGGCATTTGCTCCACCTGACGGTAGATCTCAGCAGTACCTATGCGCACGCCACCTGGGTTCAACGTAGCATCGGAACGGCCATAGATAATATAGCCACCGGTTTCTGTACTGCGCTCTATGAAATCACCATGACACCAGACGTTGGGGAATTTGTCATAATAGGCTTTGTGGTATTTTTGACCGTCGTCATCGTTCCAAAACCCAATGGGCATAGAAGGGAAAGGATTAACACAAACCAAATCGCCCTTTTCATCGACGACATTTTCGCCAGCCTCGTTGAAAACCTGGATATCCATGCCCAAACAAGGGGCCATCAATTGACCGCGGTAAACTGCGCCCCAAGGATTGCAACCAACGAGACAGCCGACAAGATCGGTGCCACCTGAAACCGACGCTAGACAGACATCTTCCTTGATTGAAGAATAAACATAGTCGAAACCTTCGTGAACCAGCGGAGAGCCTGTTGATGATATGGTTTTTATTGCAGAAAGATCGTGACTGTCTTTTGGCACCAGCCCGAGCTTCGATATGGCGTCAATGTATTTGCCAGAAGTGCCAAAATGGGTGGCCTTTTCTTCTTCTAGAAAATCAAAAACTATATCGGGCTTCGCAAAAGGTGAACCATCAAAGAGCAACAAAGTCGTCTCATAAGCCAAGCCGGTAACGAGCCAGTTCCACATCATCCAGCCGCAAGTCGTGAAGAAGAAGACTCGGTCTTCTTCTTTCAAATTACAATGCAGCATGTGTTCACGTAAATGAGTAAGCAGCGACCCGCCTGCGCGATGAACAATGCACTTCGGAACGCCTGTGGTTCCTGAAGAAAACAGAATGTAGAGCGGATGAGAGAACGGCAACTGGAGAAATTCGATATCTTTGGCCTCAACATGATCTGTCAAATCCGACCAAACGACT
>CAJQQJ010000137.1 GCA_905480445.1 uncultured Alphaproteobacteria bacterium
TTCTGCTGGATAAGTGCGGCCAAAACCCAGAAATGGGGCGTGAAACCATGCCAAATTGGCTATATCCAACCCTAAAAGTTGCAAATAACTGATCCTACTGGAAATCCATCGCTAATTCAGTAATGTCAGACGGGAAAATAGGCCTTATACTGAGGTCTCTTGGTATTTGCTGAGGCAAGATTTTGTGAAGAACTGAAGTCTATTTAGAGAGCGTTGCTCTGCATAACAGTCAGCTCTCCAATGCCTTTTTCTGCCAAATCTAATAGCTGATTAAACTGCTCGCGGCTGAAGGCTGTTTCTTCGGCTGTACCCTGAATTTCAACGATACCACCTGAACCAGTCAAAACGAAATTGGCATCGGCTTGGGCCGTAGAGTCTTCATCATAATCAAGATCCAAGACTGCATTGCCTTCATAGAGGCCACAAGAAACAGCAGCGACTGAATCAATGAGCGGGCTTTCTCTCAAGAGCTCAGCTTTAATCAGGTGGTTGCAAGCCATTTTCAGCGCGACGTAGGCACCGGTGATAGAAGCCGTTCTCGTGCCGCCATCAGCCTGAATAACGTCACAGTCGACCTTTATTTGGCGCTCGCCTAGTTTTTCCATATCAATGACGGCGCGCAGGGCGCGACCGATCAGACGTTGGATTTCTTGGGTGCGTCCGCTTTGTTTGCCACGCGCGGCTTCACGGTCCATACGAGAATGAGTTGAGCGCGGTAGCATGCCGTATTCTGCTGTCACCCAGCCTTTGCCTGTGTTCTTCATCCAACCAGGAACTTGCTCTTGAACGGAAGCCGTACAAAGAACTTTAGTGTCGCCGAAAGAGATAATGCACGAACCTTCTGCATACTTGTTGACGTCGATTTCAATGGCGACTTCACGCATTTGATCATTAGAGCGGTTCGACGGACGATTGGCTTGGGACATTCATTGTTCTTTCAAAGGGTGGGGCAAAAGTTGCGGGACCATAGTGTGCAGGGTGAAAGAGGTCCAGAGTCCATTGACGAAATGGTGGAAAATTACCATATGATGTCAGATCTTAAAAATTGCTGTGTGGCCCAATGAAAGAGTTTGATAGTCAGTCCGCTCTCTCAGCGCTTAATGAGCGTTCGAGAACGGTGCTGCGCACAATTGTAGACAATTACGTCGCGACGGGTGATCCAACGGGCTCGCGCACCTTGGCACGCTCTGACGAACTTCTCTTATCTCCCGCATCTATTCGTAACATCATGGCGGATCTTGAGGACATGGGGTTGCTCTACGCACCTCATATTTCTGCAGGGCGATTACCGACTGAGCATGGACTGCGGATTTTTGTCGATGGCTTGTTGGAACGGGAAAACCTGACAGAAGCAGACAGGAGCTCCATCAACGCTCAATGTGTCGCTCGTGGTTTGTCTTTCCAGGATACTTTATCAGAGGCGAGCTCTAAACTTTCAGAGCTTTCGGCTTGCGCAGGTTTAGTCGTCTCTCCCAAAGTCGGCGACCGATTGAAACACATAGAGTTTGTCCCTCTGAGTACGAACCAAGCTTTAGTCATTATGGTGTCAGAGTCAGGACTGGTCGAAAACAGAGTTATTGAGGTACCACTTGGGTTGCCACAATCTTCACTCATTGAAGCTGGCCGTTTCCTGTCTTCACGCCTGAAGGGGCGGACTGTCCAAGAAGTCCAGGTAGAAATCGTTCGGGAAATTCGCGAACACAGGATTGCGGTCGACGCGCTCACGGCAAAAGTCGTCGAAAGCGGGCTGGCGATACAGTCTGGTCATCAAGGTGACGGGGTGCTCATTGTTCGTGGTCAGAACCATCTTTTGGACAACGTCACAGCGATTGAAGATCTAGAATCAATCCGCAGCATGTTTTCAGCCCTTGAAGCCAAGGAAACATTTCTTAAATTGATGGAAACCGCTGATGGTGCTGAGGGTGTCCAGATTTTCATAGGCTCTCAAACAGAGCTCTTTGGTCTGTCTGGCTGCTCCATGGTGATGTCACCGGTTTCTGGACAAGACAACAAGATTGTGGGGGCCATCGCGGTAGTTGGTCCCATGAGATTAGATTATGGTCGCATTATTCCGATGGTTGACTATACAGCACAAGCGATTGGTCAGATGATCAGCCGTTAGAGGCTAACTGATCTTCAAACTTCTTATTTAATTGCAGAGAAAAATGACTGAAAAAGAAACTGAGATTGAAACCCCAGATCAACAAGACGTAGCGCCAGAGATGGACGGCGATGAGGTTGAACAGACACCTTTTTATTCTGAGTTTGCTCATGATGAGGTGGAAGAATTCGACTCAGGGCAACATATCGTGGCGCTTGAGGCCGAGGTAAGCGACCTGAAAGATCGCTTGTTGCGCGCCGTTGCGGAAGCTGAAAATACAAGACGTCGAGCGGAAAGAGAACGCGAGAACGGTCGTCGCTATGCTTCGGAGAACTTGGCAAGAGATGTGCTTAGTGTCGTCGACAACCTAGGTCGCGCCCTTGACGCAGTGACAAATGATCCAGCAGCGAAAGAAGAGGGCTCGTTCAAAACCTTCGTTGATGGTGTCATGATGACTGAAAAAGAACTACTCAACGCATTTGAGCGTCACAAAATTGAGACGATCAACCCCTTGGGTGAGACCTTTGATCCAAATCTGCATCAAGCAATGTTTGAGGCACCCTCAGAAGAATATGATAGCGGTACAGTTATGCAAGTTATTGCTAAGGGCTATCAACTCCACGACAGACTTCTACGTCCTGCAATGGTCGGGATTTCTAAAGGCGAAGTCTAAGTTCCACGAGTCTTTTACTCAATGATTCGAAAGGGAATCTGCATTGCGGATTCCCTTTTTTGCTTACTTTCAGAGTCATTGAATTAATTTAGGATTCACCCAAGATAGTGTGGCGAGTCCTATTTGAAGGCAGTAAGAAATCGCGTTAAAACAACCTCATATTTTATTTGAGGTATTTTAAGAATGACGATTTCAACGCCGACAGGCCGCGACCAAAATCCTTTTGAGAAGCGCAGCGATTTTTCCAATGTAACTTTTGCAGGCTTTCAGCGCGACGCTGAAGAAGAGCGTTTAGCGCCCTCTAAAGTCAGTGATCATGAGCGTGCCTCACAAATTCTTTCTGTTGTCGCAGATGAAACGTCCACTTTTGTCGATCAGATCGCTCAGGGCCTTCACGAAGAAGGTTCCATCAAGATGATCGAAGAGAGTTTGGCTCGTGATGCCATCATGCGATCTTTTGCTGATGTGCGCGAAGAAGCTTACAAAGAAGCTTTTAAAGAGGCTTCTGAAAGAGCGATTTCGTTTTCTTCAAAACTGAGCGCCGCTCAGGGTATTGTTTCAGAAAAACATCAAAAAGCGGTTTTGAAATGCTTAGAGGTCCTTATGGGGCACTTTGCTCGCACGGTTGAGCAACTGAAAATCGAACAAACCAAGCACTAGACAAAATAGCCGCAAACGAACAATGGCGGTCACTCTTCGTTGAGTACCGTCGTGGTCCTAGAGATCACAGGAGAGAGCCGAGCGGATTATGTTCCTTTAGGAATTTTTTCGCGACTTCGGGGGTGCGGTTAGCATAGCAATAACAACAGCCATGTGGACAGCTGTCATAGCTGCCAATATCGCGACTTTCAGCGCAGAGACAACCAGGTCGGTTGCCTCTGCGTTTGACGTTTAAGGAGGCGCCTTTGATGCGTTCCAGCCGCTCTTTATCGATACACTTAGCGGGCTGCAGGATTGAGTTCTCGAATTGTGGCTGGCTGCAAACTGTAGGCATAAGACCCAGCGCCCGAGCTGTTCCCGCAAGCTCATTCAACAGGCATCTTTTGTCTTCTTCTTGCGGATCATTCCAATCGAAACCATGTTTCTGTGCTGCCGTATTCGAGTTTCTTTCTGTCTTTTTGTAGATTTGAGCGAAAGAAAAACAGACCTCATTCGTCAGATGTTTGAAGGTTTCTGCCAACGTTGAAAAATTGTCTGCATGCCAATTGAGAGGCGTCAAACTGGAAATGAACACGGGGTCATAGCGCCAGACCAATGCCTCAGGACCAAAGCGTTCAATGATTTGCTCAAGAACTGGTTTTATCTGCTCCAAGCTGGGGACTGAAGGTTCCAAAGCGTTGGGATAACCAGTGCAAGTCAGCTGAACGTAAAACGGCGTGCCTTCAGATGAGATGCGGTTGAGGTTGTCTAGGAAGGGAGCTGGGCTTCTTGTCCAAAAAACATAACCACTGATTGCTGTTGGCAGTAAAGACAGTTGGCTGACTTTGCTGGAGTAGGGGTTTTTGACTTCCACGAAACCTGCATCCATCCGGTTTTTGCACCAGTCACCGTAAAAGGCCGGTATGTCAGATCTGTAAGAGGCTGAAATTATCACCTCTTTCTGCCCCAAAGGCGAAAGAAGAGATAAATCACACCGGCTACTAGTGCCAAACCGGTCCCGAATCGCGCATAAGCAACGTCGCCGAAATACCGTTCGCCAGCGAAAGTAAGTAAAGCGCCTATCGCAATGTTTACGGCTAAGACAGCTAAAATTGTCTGGTAAATACCTTTGTCCATCTGGCTTTTCTCCTTTTTCACCGCAATAGATACAAAAGACGCTAAAGAGTCGCCACTTTTCTTTGACCTGACGGCTTGCATCCAAGGGGTCCCTTCCCATATATAGCCCGAGCTGCCACGCTACGTGGCTTTTTCGAACAATTAGGAGCAGTCCAATAGGCGCTTGATGCTAAGGCCTGTGACCGCTTGCTGAAGAGAAGAGACTGTTAATGGGTAAAGTAATTGGTATCGACCTTGGTACAACGAACTCTTGTGTCGCCGTTATGGAAGGCAAAGAGCCGAAGGTAATTGAGAACGCGGAGGGTACTCGTACCACGCCGTCTATTGTCGCCTTTTCCGGTAGTGGAGAGCGCCTTGTCGGACAACCTGCAAAGCGTCAAGCCGTCACTAATCCTACCAACACTTTGTTTGCGATCAAGCGTTTGATCGGTCGCCGTTTCGACGATCCGCTGACCAAAAAAGACATGGATATGGTGCCTTACAATATCGTTAAGGCAGACAACGGTGATGCCTGGGTTCAGGCGGCGGATGAAAAGTATAGCCCGTCACAAATTTCTGCATTCATTCTGCAAAAGATGAAAGAAACTGCGGAGTCCTATCTTGGTGAAGATGTGACTGAGGCTGTTATTACAGTGCCTGCTTACTTTAACGATGCTCAACGCCAAGCAACGAAAGATGCAGGTAGGATCGCTGGTCTTGAAGTGAAGCGTATCATCAACGAGCCAACAGCGGCTGCGATGGCATATGGTCTTGATAAGAAAGGCGAAGGCTTGATCGCAGTTTACGATCTAGGCGGCGGTACTTTCGACGTATCCGTTCTTGAAATCGGCGACGGTGTCTTTGAAGTAAAGTCAACCAACGGTGATACTTTCCTTGGTGGTGAAGACTTTGATAACCGCATCATCGAATATCTTGTCGCTGAGTTTAAGAAAGAAAATGGTGTTGACCTTAAGGGTGACAGCATGGCCTTGCAGCGTCTGAAAGAAGCTGCTGAAAAAGCCAAGATTGAACTCTCATCCTCAATGGAAACAGAGATCAATCTGCCGTTTATCACGGCTGACGCTTCTGGTCCAAAACACCTAACCATGAAACTTTCCCGCGCCAAACTAGAATCACTTGTTGATGATCTGATTGAGCGCACGATGGCCCCGGTTCGTTCAGCGTTGAAAGATGCGGGTGTAAGCGCTGGTGATATCGACGAAGTAATCCTTGTCGGTGGTATGACACGTATGCCGAAGGTTAAAGAGAGCGTGAAGAAGCTCTTTGGTAAAGACCCACATCAGGGTGTTAACCCTGACGAAGTCGTTGCCATGGGTGCAGCGGTTCAAGGCGGTATCTTCCAAGGTGATGTGAAGGACGTACTTCTGCTTGACGTGACACCTCTGTCTTTGGGTATTGAGACATTGGGCGGCGTTTTGACTAAGTTGATTGAGCGTAACACAACCATTCCTACGAAGAAGAGCCAGACCTTCTCTACAGCCGACGACAACCAGACCGCCGTGACTATTCGTGTGTCACAGGGTGAACGCGAAATGGCGGCTGATAACAAGTTGCTGGGTCAGTTTGATCTCGTAGGCATTCCTGCGGCCCCTCGTGGCATCCCGCAAATTGAAGTGACATTTGATATTGACGCCAACGGCATTGTAAATGTCTCGGCCAAAGACAAAGGTACTGGTCAAGAACAGCAGATCCGCATTGAGGCTTCTGGTGGTTTGTCAGACAACGAGATTGAGCAGATGGTTAAGGATGCAGAAGCAAATGCTGCAGACGACGCCAAGCGCAAGGAAATTGTTGAGGCTAGAAACCAGGCTAACTCTTTGATCTACACTGCTGAGAAATCAGTGGCAGACGCCAGTGACAAAGTTAGCGATGAGATTAAGCAAGCCGTTGAAGTTGCAGTGGATGATTTGAAAGCTGTTGTCGACGGCGACGATGTTGTTGCGATCAACGCTAAAACTGAAGCTCTTGCTCAGGCGTCGATGGCCATCGGACAAGCGATGTACGAAGGCACTGAAGGCGATGATGTTGGTGAGCCTTCTGGCGTTGACGAAGATGTCGTTGATGCTGACTTTGAAGAAGTTCACGACGACGACAAGAACGCTTAAAGCGTTTATTGATCCACAATGGCGAGGAGAGACAGCTTGTCTCTCCTTTGTCGTCTCAGCTCTTTAGGCGAAATTTATGGCCAAACGTGATTTTTACGAAGTCTTAGGTGTCTCAAAAGGCGCTTCTGACGGTGAACTCAAAAAAGCCTATCGCAAGCTCGCGATGCAGCTTCATCCGGATCGCAATCCTGATGACAGTGAAGCAGAGTCCAAATTCAAAGAAATCAATGAAGCCTATGACATCCTAAAGGATGATCAAAAGAGGGCTGCTTATGATCGTCACGGCCATGCTGCCTTTGAAGGCGGCGGGGGCGGTGGACGCTCTGGTGGTGGTTTTGAAGGCTTTGGTGACATCTTTGAGGAGATGTTCGGTGACTTCATGGGTGGCGGTGGCCGCTCTAGACGCCAAAGCGCGGGACGTGGTTCAGACCTTCAATACAATCTGGAAATCACACTAGAAGAAGCTTTCGCTGGAAAGCAGGCGACTTTGGATGTGCCGAGCTCTGTATCTTGTGACGATTGTACGGGATCAGGAGCCGCCAACGGCTCAGCGCCAACAAGCTGCCAATCTTGCGGTGGGCGTGGCAAAGTCAGAGCGCAGCAGGGCTTCTTTGCCATTGAACGCACGTGCCCAACTTGCCAAGGTGCCGGTCAGGTCATTTCCGACCCTTGCGGTACTTGCCGAGGGCAGGGACGTACCGAGCAACAGAAATCTCTCTCCGTTAACATCCCGGCGGGTGTTGACGATGGTACACGCATTCGATTGTCGGATGAAGGTGAAGCTGGGTTTAGAGGTGGTGCTAACGGTGATCTTTACGTATTCCTCAGCATCAAACCACATCGGATTTTTCAAAGAGAGGGATCAGACCTCTTTATGGAGGTGCCAATTCCAATGACAACAGCTGCGCTGGGCGGTTCGATTGAAGTGCCGAACATCGATGGTTCCAAAGTGCGATTGAACATTCCCGAAGGCTGTCAATCAGGTATGCAATTTCGACTACGCGGCAAAGGGATGACAATTTACAACCACCCTGAAAGGGGCGCTATGATTGTCAGAACCAAAATTGAAACACCCGTTAATCTTTCAAA
>CAJQQJ010000138.1 GCA_905480445.1 uncultured Alphaproteobacteria bacterium
TGGTGAAGTTGGTCCGATCCTTGCTGGTCAGACAGACTCACTACTTCGCACAGGCATGCCTTACGTTTCTGATTGGGGTTGGTCATTCGGTGATGCAACATCAATGGGTAACAACTACTTCCGTACTCAACAGTTGCGTTACACAACATCAATGGGCGGCGTTAAGCTAGCTATTGCTGTTGAAGACAATCTTGAGGACACCAACGATTTCTTTGACATCACAGCGAACGCTCAGTTCTCTGCTGGCCCAGCTTCAATGACTGCAGTTCTTGGTCTACAAGAAGACGGTGACGTTGTTGTTGGTGCTGCTGCAAGCTTCAGCCTCGGTGCTGCAGACGCATTCGTAACAGCTAACTACTTCGATTCAAACGGCGGCTCAGGCCTCGGTGGTATCGTTGATACAGCTGGCGACACAGGTCTCGGTCTTGGTGCTGGTGCATACTTCGCAGCCGGTGATAACCTTACTGCATTCGTAGGTGCTTCTGTAGCTGCGTCTGACACCACAAACGAAGAACAGACATATGTCACAGGTTCTTTGACTTGGTCACCAATGCCACAGTACTCAATCATCGGTCAGTTGCATTACATCTCTAATACAGACGACTCGAACCTTGACACAGAAACTCTTGTCTTCGACAACCGTTGGATGTACAAATTCTAATCTGATTTAGAATTGAATTCCTGAAAAGGCCTCCCGTAAGGGGGGCCTTTTTGCGTCTAAACACCTATTTTATTTTGCTCGGCTTTGGTCGGGCTTTTTTTTTGGAGAAACTAAATGGTGGATAAACCAGATGTAAGGGCCGTCTGGGCCAACAATGGAGAAAAGTCCGATCCAGGCGAGAACAAAATTGATTTGGGTTGGGTTACCGAAATTCCAACCCATCAAAATTTCAACTGGTTGCAAAACAGAACATCTGCCTTCCAGGCTCATGTTAATGAACGCGGAATTCCAGACTGGGACGCCGATACTTCCTATCTTGACGGAGCTTTTGCCCGGTTCGAGGGGCAATTGTGGATATCGAAACTCACCGCCAACCTGCATCGGGATCCAAACGAATGGCCCGATTACTGGGAAAAGTATGCGGATCATGTTGCAAGCCAGGTTGTCGCCAGTATTTCAACCGACGTCGGTTTGACGGGTGATGGGTCCTCCGTAAGCCCGATAGCCCTGGATGTTCCTAGTCTGACTGTGAACAATAGTGCGACATTGTCAGCCCAAGACAGCTTAATCTACTTTGACGAAGCTCAACAACTACACAAGCGCATTAAGCTTGAAAACTTGACTGTCTATTTTGAGCAAACAATAGGTGGAAACACGGCAGGCCAGTTGTTGGGGGCGGTTGATATTGATGCACCAGCAAGCAATTCGGGCTACAATTTTGTGATCCCAATTGAAGTACTAACAGATGGAACTTATCTTACAATATTTATCAGTTTGGTGGAAAATGGTTTCCGAACGACTGATTCCGGGAATTCACTCGTTACAATCAATTTGGACTCAACGCTTATCTTAGAGAGGACTGGGACGCCGTGGCAGTTTATTAGTGGCGAAGATGACACCGTAATACTCGCTACGGCGATTAATCTGGATACTTCGATACTGCACCAAGTGGAAACGGCCGGTTCCTATGCACTGACAATTTACGTCAAACCACGATTTGGACGCTCTGTGACTGGCTCTATTCAAGTTTTCAGCAACGGCTAGTTGACATCTCTCAACATGAAAATCAATCAACAAACTATTGCGCTCATAAAGCATTTTGAGTCCGGTGATGGGTCTCAATGGTACCCTCAGGGGCGCGGTGTTGAGGCACACCTAACGGCCTATCTGGATGAGATCGCTGATCTTCCTATATGGACGATTGGCTATGGGCATACGGGCCTAAGCCACAACGACGGCACTGTTTTTCAAGGGCGTTCCATCTCAAAACAAGAGGCGGAGCGCCTTTTGCTTTTTGATCTCAAAAACTTCCAGCACCGCGTGAAACGTTTGGTCAAGGTTCCGCTTAATGAGAATCAATTCGGGGCTTTGTTGTCGTTCGATTTTAACACAGGAGGGCTGGCAGGCTCCACGCTCCTTCGTTTGTTGAATGCGGGTGACTACATAGGTGCGGCTAACGAATTGGATCGCTGGGTCCACGCCGGTGGCAAAACTATCTCAGGTCTCGTTCGTAGACGGCAGTATGAAAAGGATTTGTTTCTTCAGCCTGTTCCACCTCGCGCCAAACCGCTGGTTGGCCGAACGGGGCAGGGTACAGCCTTAGCCACGCCGGCTGTGATACTTGAAACCTGTAAATCTCTTGCGCCACAAGCCAGTGAAACCTTTATTTCTCGGTTGCCTGAATGGTCATTGGGCGTACTCGCGATTACTGCAGTGATTGGGCTGGGGCTAATCCTTTACGCACGGCTTGATGATAACAGAAAGGGCTATCGATGACATATGTTCTCAGCCTACTGACATTTGTTTTCAGTTCTCGCACCTCAATCATGCTGACGGTTTTGGTGACCAGTATCGTGATGCTCCTAGGACTGGTCTTTCTCAACGGGCAAGAGAGCAGTCAACAAGAATTGGCTGAACGCCAAGCCCGCCACCATTTTGAAGTTCTAAAGGAAGTTAACGATGCGATTGATGATCTGGGTCGCCCCATTGGCGATGACTTGCGCTGCTTGCTCAAGCAACGCGGAGAAATACGCGACAGAAACGACCTGTTATGCCCTTAACCCCTACTTGCCAATCTACGCCAGTATAGCCGATACCGATGACACGCTATGGCAAGTGGCGAAGGTCAACACTGCTTTCGAGGCAGCCTGTATCAAGGATGAAGACCGTCTCAGCCGAATTAAGGCAAAGCGGGGTGGTAACTAGCCAGTTTGATAACCTACAACTGCTTTGTTGGTGATGTAATTAAGGAAACCCAGTTCCACAGCACCGAACTCGTTCGGCATATCTCGAATAATCCAGTTGAGCACTGCAGGCAGCCTGCGGCGTTGGATGAAACACAAGGCTTTCTTTGCGTAGAGCTCACCCAATTGATAGTCCTGTTGATAGTTTCCACTACTGCTTATCGACCAAAAATGAAATTCAGTATCCTTAAATTTTTCTTTAACAAAGGGAAGAGAAAGAGGATGATCCTTCAAACTTTCCGTTGACGACATTAACTTCTCCCAGCATTTAAATTTTCGGTGTCTTGAAGAACTCGTCAGCACAAACTGTTCTTAGGTGTAACTCAATCGGGAATAGAATTTTCCAAAGATACACACCGAAACGGTATTTTATATTCATTTTATTCGCAAAAAATTCGCAATATGAAATTAGTGCCATAATGGTATAATATTTATGATTGTGTAAACCTCCCATTTTTGGGAGGAAGGAATCGGGTGTTCGAATGACCAATGGTGAAACTCGACAACTTGACCGTGGAATCAAAGAGATCGAGGCAGTATCACGGGGATTGGCTTGTAAAATTAGGTTACAGATTTTGACGTTGCTTACCCGGGACAAAAACGAAGGGCTAACTGTTGGAGAAATCAAATTGACATTGAACATTCCTGGGTCGAGTCTGACCCATCACCTCAACCATTTGAAAGCCTGCGCGTTGGTCACTCAAATTTCTGAAGGCCGCGAAATTAGGTGTTTCTTGAATGGAAGCACCTTAAGGCGATACCGGGAAAATCTGGGGAAAGTCCTCATTTAGAACTCAAAAAATTTGCGAAACTTATTCGACTTTTCTCGAACAATCCAAGGACATAGAATAAGAGCATGTCAAATGACTATCGAAGTTGACCTTGGCAAGCCTTGGTAATACACGATGGGCATGTCCCGCTTAACCCTTCTAGCTTTTGGCTCCCTCCTTATCGCCCTCATTGTTTTAGGATTGAAAGCGCTCGCTTATCTTTGGACGGGGTCCATAGCGCTTTACTCTGATGCATTGGAAACAGTCATAAATGTGGTAGCGGCGTTAATGCTGCTAGCGACGATTCACTGGTCCAGTAAGCCTGCCGATGAAGGCCACCCCTACGGGCACCACAAAGCCGAGTATTTTTCTGCAGTTTTTGAAGGCGTACTGATTGTCCTCGCAGCCATATCAATTTTCTATGAGGCCTATCACTCTTATTTCGCTAAATCGTCATTTGAGTTAGGGCCGGAGGCTTTAGCTGTGTCCGGGCTCGCAGGTATTATCAATGCAGGTTGGTGCTGGGTTCTCTTACGTGAAGGACGCAGACATAGATCGCCGGCACTGATCGCCGATGGTCGACACTTGTTGGCTGACGTTATCTCGTCAATTGGCGTGATTGCAGGAATCATCGTCGCTAAGCTAACAGGAATAGCGGTTTTAGATCCGCTTTTGGCTGTGTTGGTGGCACTCAATATTCTCTGGTCTGGTTGGGTGCTTATCCGCGATTCAGTTAGTGGATTGATGGATGCAGCGCCGTCGGCGGATGTTGTCGCCCGCATAAAGACGATTATTGCCGAACAAGGTGAAGGCGCGCTTGAGGCGCATGAACTACGAATGCGCCAGGCTGGCCGCGCGACCTTTATAGACTTTCATCTTGTCGTACCGGGCGACTTCACTGTTTCCCGAGCACACGAGATTTGCGACCGCATTGAGCGACGCATTGAAGCCGAGATTGAGGGCTCCGTCATCACGATCCACATTGAGCCTGAAGATGAAGCCCAGCAAACTGGTCTAGTTGTACTTTAACACGCCGTTCTAGCTGGAAAAGTAGTCGGATAGATCATCAATCCAGCCATTTTGGAAGGCTTGGATGCGTTCTGTCGGCTGATGACCTGAAATGCGAAGTTCAAAGGGATCTTCTGCAACGACATTGGAACCCGACATACGTTGTAGAACGGCATGACCGCAAAAAGGCACATGCACCTCGGAGTATCCACCCTCATGCGCCATCATTAGTCGTCCGCCACATAGCTCTTCTGCCAAATTCATGGCTCCATCAGTGAGCGCTGCGAAGGTTCTTGCAGATAGAATCATCCGCCCCAAAGGATCGACATCGGACGCATCGTAGCCACAGGCAATAATGACGGCATCTGGTCTAAAGTTTTTGACTGCTGGCGCCACTATTCTATCGAAAGCTCGCAAGTAGCTATCATGGCCG
>CAJQQJ010000139.1 GCA_905480445.1 uncultured Alphaproteobacteria bacterium
CTAGTAATCGGTTTTGGTATCATCTCCATGGCCTTCAAGGGCGGACAACCAGGCCAAACCCTACAAACGAAGACTATCATTCTTGCACTTTGTACCTCATTGCTGATCACAGCCTACACAACTGTCGATGGATACGGGGCACGATTGGCAGTCTCACCACACAGCTTTTTTGTTTACATGCACCTGGTTGATGGCGTGATCATGATCTCAGCAATGATCCTGTTTCGCCGAAAGACGGCCATTTCCGTCTTTGGTCAAGAATGGAAGCGCTGCACTATGGGTGGTTTCTTCTCTGTTGGCGCTTATTGGATAGCCATATGGGCTATGACGAAAGCACCAATCGCAGCAGTCGCAGCCTTAAGAGAGACCTCTGTTTTGATTGCTGTCATCATCGGCGTCGTCTTTATGAAGGAAAAGCTGACTGTTTGGCGTTGTGCAGCTGTGGCACTGATTTTGTTGGGTGTGGTCTTGCTGCGCGTTGGTTCGCAGACTTAACAGTTCGTGAAACTGATTAGCTAAACAGTAACTGTTGCGAGTGTTGATTCCAACGCCAAACCATGGCGCCCACTTCAACTTTTTGCCCCCAAACCCAGCTGCTTGGTCGTTTAAGACCGTAATCTATTCTATCGCGCACTACTCTTAATCCATCAGATGTCAGCCTAATAGAACTCGCGCTAAAAGCTTTCCAATGCTCACTCCCTGGCCTGCTAAACACTGCATCAATAGGAGACGCTTCAACCAATGGCATTTCCCCTTGGCTCATCCTTTCCAGTATCGAAAAGAAAGACCAGTCGCCCATAAACATTGCTTCCTCCATTGATTGTGAAACATGAAACAAATCAGATGGATGTGAAGGTTTCTCTTCGAGTATCCTCAAAATTTGTCGCTCTGTTCGTGTGACCCCGTTTTGATCCGGCAACTCTTCTAACTGACGTTCCACTGCGGGCTTTAGAAAAAGCAAAGCACTAAGGTCATCCTCAAGCAAAGCAGCCCAGCTTTCTGGTGTTTCCGAGCAAAAGGCCTTCCAAACTTGCTTGCCCAAATCCAACTCGGTTTTGGTCACGGGTCTGGCCAACTGAGCGAGCTTTTCAGCTTCTGTTGGTGTCATATGTCCAAGGTATTCGCCCGATTGAACAATCTCTAACTTTTGAAGACTGACTTCTGGCTGACCAGCGAAGAAATTCACTATCTCCAATATTTGCAACTGATCGTAGAGGTCGTGTTCAAACCAAAGGCTTATCTTTTCGAACTCATTCCAACGTTTCACAGTCTCATTGCGCTCAACGAAACTCTGCGCAACGTCGCCGTAAACAAGCCCAAATTCGTCAGATAGATAGATGGCTCTCACGGGTGCCAATTCATCCAGTTGCCCAGAGGGTGCGAGAGGTCCTTCGTGCAGAACGTCTCGCCAGGGCAGAATGACTAGGTCCTCACCGCAGACGCTACGAATAAGCTCAATGCTAGAATCACCGTTTGTGAGGATCAGATCTGTCATCCTAAATCTGAGCCAAGGCCTGTTCTAAATCGGCGATAAGATCGTCAGCAGCTTCAATACCGATTGAAAGCCTCAACAAATTACCAGGTACTATCGAATGTGGGCCCTCCACTACTTTTCTATGTTCGATCAGACTCTCTACGCCGCCCAATGACGTTGCAGGATGGAAGACCCTCACTGATGTGGCCACTTTTTGAGTTTGCTTCTCGTTACCATCGACGAGGAAGGACATCATGCCACCGAAGCCGCTTGTCATTTGTTTGGCGGCAATAGAGTGACCGGGATGACTCTTAAGCCCGGGATATAACACCGCCTCCAATTTCGGGTGTTTCTCAAAGTGCTCAGCGATGGCAAGCGCATTAACCGACGCGCGTTCGAACCTAACGAACAATGTTCTCATACCTCGGATTAGTAACCAGGCTTCAAAAGCCGGCAACAAGTTACCAAGGTGAAGGCGCGCAAACTCTATTCCGTCCCAATGCTCGTTCTTTTCTTTCGTCACTAAAACGCCGGCTGTTAGATCACTATGACCGTTCAGATACTTGGTGGCAGAATGAAAAACCATGTCCGCCCCAAGCTCCAAGGGCTTACAAGTACAAGGCGGTGCAACTGTCGAATCGCAGACCAGAATAGCGCCGGCGTCGTGTGCAACTTTCGCAGCATACTCTATATCGATCACTTCCCAGGTAGGATTAACAGGGCTTTCAATCCATAGAACCTTGGTGTCTCCACCACGTACCGCAGCTTCTAAGGCGCCTTCTCTCGTTTGGTCAAAGAGAACCAGCTCTATTCCACGCTGCTCTTGCAAGTGAAAAAACCAAGTTTGCCCGCCGTGATACATAACTTCGGGTGCCACCAAACGATCGCCGCTTTTGAGTGTCTCCGCAAAGGCTGCAATAGCCGACATACCTGAATTGAAAAGCTTAGCGTCTGCCCCGCCATCCAGTTCAGCCAAGATTTTCTCTGCTTGATCGAGTGCCGGATTGCCTGCACGACTATAACTGTAGTCGAGACGCAAGCTGTAGTCCTCATTCCTTGCAAAAGTGGAGGAAGGTTGTATCGGCGGTACGACTGCTCCTGTAGCCGGATCAATGTAGTGTCCTGCCTGGACGGTGAATGTTTCTAGTTGGGTTCTATTCTTTGACATTTTTTTAGCCATGTTTTCGATTTTTTGAGGCTACACGGTCACCAAATTTCTTGCCAGCTTTTCTTAGTTTATTGCCTGGTTGTATTTTTTTTCTAACCAGTGTTTTTTGTCTGTTGACTTTGGTTGCGTGAAAGGTTTTAAACGCCCCAGCTTAGCGCCTGGAGGGGTGGCAGAGCGGCTGAATGCACCGGTCTTGAAAACCGGCAAGGGGGAGACTCCTTCGTGGGTTCAAATCCCACCCCCTCCGCCACCAAACTCCATAACATATTGTTTTTAAACAATTTTCAAAAAATGGAAATTCTGGGCCCCTCGATCGGTCCCTCAATTTGCGTGTGTTTTAATGTTACAAAGTGAGTCGATAT
>CAJQQJ010000140.1 GCA_905480445.1 uncultured Alphaproteobacteria bacterium
GTCAAGCGCATGAAGTGCTGGATGATCAAGATCGCTGGTGGTCACAAAAAGTTCGGGTTGGCTGACGAAAGGTTTCTGCATGACAAAAGTTACCAAATATTCCAGCCTATGGGAATCCTCTAGTTATGCTGAGGTCTCGATGAACTATTCGACTGTGGAATGAACGGGCCTCTTTTAAACCTCAACATCAAAGGGACTTTGTTGGACTGTCAGGCGGATAGGCCGAGCTACTCTACATTCTTGACTTCTACTCGGGTCACTATGAATTGCGAGGCCGAAGAGGGTCCCAGTAATGGCTTGCCGCGGTATTTTAAGCTCACAAGCTTTTCAGACATTCGTCTTGGCGAATTTGGTTCATTTGGGTTGACCAGTTCTGCAGACGAAAACGGGAATTACCTGCAGGCTGTTGTTTTTGGCATAGAACCAGATGAAGAAAGCGCTCAATAGAGGGAAAGCAAGCCCTGGCAGACGTGCTCTTGGGAAAGAATTCGTCGACTTTTTAGCCATTTTTTGTCTATCTTAGAAAAACAGTCCTTTCCCAATTTCCGGCAAAACTGATACGAAGCGACGACGATGCCTAATGATCCAAAGGGCCAAAATAACCGAATTCTTGCTGGTGTTTTGAAGTTCGCTGTTCCGGCTGTTTTTGTCCTTGGCGCGATCTGGGTAACCTCGTTGTTCGAACCAGACCCAATCGACTTGGATAAAGCCATCGATGAAGCCTATGAGGTCGCGGAAATTGATCTTGCCTACCTTCGTTGGAGTAAGGACACCGACTTTCTTTGCTTTGAAAACCCAACGTCTAGAGATGAATTGTTCGAATGCGGTATGAACGGGCCAATGCTAAACCTTAACATCAAAGGGACGCTGTTAGACTGTCAAGCCGGTCGCCCGAGCTACACACAAATCTTGAGCCCCACTTCGGTCACCATGAGCTGCCAAGCAGAGGATGGACCCAGCCATGGTTTACCCCGCTATTACAAACTTACAAGCTTCACAGATATTCCATATGGCGACTTTGGAACGGCTGCATGGTCCAGTTCTGCGGACGAGAATGGCAATTACTTGCAGCCGGTCCTCTTCGGGATAGAGCCGGTCGAAGAGATTGTTCCTACGGAGTGAAAGATGCAGCCCTTGGCGGCTTTGTAAAAGCCCCTTGGTTTTGGCGGAGAATCTGCATAAAAGCTTCCTCTAGTTAATCGCCAGTCAAGTCAGAGGAAATCTCATGCAGCCGCTTTCCGGTATCAAAGTCGTTGAGTTCACAAATATCGCGTCAGGCCCGTTTTGTGGCATGTTGCTGAGCGACATGGGCGCTGAGGTTATCAAGATCGAAAAGCCGGGTGGAGATGACATGCGCCAGTGGCCGCCAGTCACCGACGGCTACAGTGAAAACTTTGCTTCTGTGAATCGCAACAAGCGCTCAATTGTCATGAACCTCAAAGACCCTGAGGATTTAGAGCTGGCCCTCCAGATCTGCGCTGATGCAGATGTTGTTGTTGAGAACAACCGTCCAGGTGCCATGAACCGTTTAGGTCTCGGCTATGAGGACATGAAAGCGCGTAACAAGGCGCTAATCTATTGTTCTATAAGTGCTTTTGGTACTGACGGCCCTTATTCAAAGCAAGCTGGGTTTGACCTAATTATCCAGGCAGCCTCTGGGATCATGTCGGTGACTGGCGATGAAAACGAAGTGAAATGCGGTGTGCCAATCTCTGATTTTGCCACTGGTCTTTACGGCGCATTCGCAATTGTCTCAGCTTTGCGCGAAGCAGAAAAAACCGGCGAAGGCGTTCACATTGATTCCTCAATGATGGGTGCATCTATGGGTATTGCAGCACTGCAAACGTCCACATTCTTCGGCACTGGTACTATGTCGCCATTGATGGGAAACCGACATCCACGCAACGCCCCTTACCAGGCGTTCAAAGCCAGCGATGGTTCCTTTGTGATGGCAGCGGGCAATAACAAACTGTTCCAAACCGTTTGCGAAGTAACGGGTCGGATGGAGCTCTTTGACGATCCAGACTATGCAACGACGACTTTGCGAGCAGTAAACCAGACGAAATTGGCGGCAACGCTGGAAGTCGAGTTTGCAAAACGTACAGTGGATGAATGGATTGAGGCTTTGGGTGGCGCGGGTCTTCCGATTGGCCCGATCAATTCCTACGAGCAGGCTTTGAGTCATCCACAAGTCGAACACGCTGGGTGGGTACAGGACATGGAGTTACCGAACGGTGTCAAAACCAAAACCTTCGGCAGTCCAATCCGTTTCAACCAAGAAACAACTGCGATGCGTTCGGCCCCTCCGGCCTTAGACAGCGACGGTGCCATATTACGCACCGAATACGCGGCACGCAAAGCCGCTGAATAGATTTCATCGGCAATCTGACTAAAGGGTGCTGGTCTCAACGAACCTTCAACAAACGTTGAAACAGAGTCCTGCCCATGTGGCGTTGTCCTACCCAGAAGTAAGCCACTGTCAAGATCGTTGACAGGGCAGCTGGCAGTAGCAAAATAGTTGGGCTGCCAGATTGCCATACTAAGCCTATGACAGCTATTAAACTGTAAATCGCAGCCGTGGCGACTATTCCGTCCAAAGCCGCTGCTGCAATATAGCGCCAAACAGGTTTGTTTTGTGTTTGCTTCCAGAATGCATTTGCCATCTCTTTGCCTCCTCAAAGTTCATTGAACCGAACGTCTGACAGAAGCATTGGTGCCATCGATTGTTCGAGGCTTCTGTGACAAGAGTCACTAAACAGTGAAAAAGCTGGTAAGGGGGCACTCTAATGAAGGTTGCTTAGCTGTTCATGCATCAGTGGGCGGGAAGCGGTATTTGGCCGCTGCGACAGTCCAGTCCATGTGGTTACGAACGTAGACTTGGCTTGCATCACTGGGTGGGTTGTAATCCCAATGAGTGAGTTTACCCGTTGTCATCGCCTCATACATGGTACGGCGCTGTTTCTGGGTTGCAATCACGTTCTTGCGGATTTCTTCGCTGTCCCACCGCTCGCTGACTTCGTTTGCAAAGGCAGCTGCAAGCTCCGCATGAGCGGGATCCGTGGTCAAATTGTTGCGCTCTTCTGGATCGTTCTCCAAATCAAAGAGGAGAGGCGGGTCAATATCACAGTGCAGGTATTTGTATTGGTCCCGCCGGATCATAAAGACAGGGTAGGGTGTCATCTCGGCGCAATATTCGCCGATCGCCTCTGATGCCGGGTCCTCAAGGCCCTGTGCAGCAGGAAGAAGAGAGCGGCCATCAATGGGCTGGCCTGGTTCAGGTATATCTGTGCCGGTCATAGCTGCAATGTCGGTCATCGTTGGCAGAATGTCCACCAGTGAACAAGCATTGGGCACTGTTCCTTGCTCGATCCCAGGCCCAGCCATGATCAATGGCACACGGCCTGAATTCTCAAAGAAGTTCATTTTGTACCAGAGACCACGTTCTCCCAGCATGTCGCCGTGATCGGCCGTTACAATGACGATTGTATTGTCCAGCATTTCAGCTTCTTCGAGTGTTTTGACCAGCTCGCCTACTTTCGAGTCAAAGTAGGAGGTGTTAGCGTAATAAGCGTGGCGAGCGTTGCGCACTTCCTCGTCCGTCAACGCAATTGAGCTCGCTTCGATGCCATCCATGACGCGGCGGGAGAAGGGATCTTGCTCTTTTGGCACCAAAACATGGCTCGGCATGTCTATTTCTTCTGGTTTGTAGAGATCCCACCATTCCTGCCGCGCAACATAGGGGTCATGTGGGTGAATGAAACTGGCGACCATACAGAAGGGTTCTGTTTTGTCCCGAGCATAATCGAAGATCTTACGTTTGGCGAAAAAAGCGACCTCTTCGTCATAGTCAATCTGGAAGGTCGTGGCTGCGACACCGGCTTCTGTCACCGTTTGCATATTGTGATACCACTTATCGATCCGCTCATCCGCTAGTTCCCAGTCAGGAGTCCAGGCAAAGTCAGCTGGATAGATGTCGGTGGTGACCCGTTCTTCAAAGCCATGAAGCTGGTCAGGGCCAACGAAGTGCATTTTGCCGGAAAGACAAGTGCGGTAACCCATCATTTTCAAATAGTGCGCGAAAGTAGGAATAGAGGCAGGGAATTCACTGGCATTGTCATAGGCCGCGATCCGCGTCACCAACTGCCCCGACATAAAGGAGAAACGTGAGGGGGCACAAAGCGGTGCATTGCAATAGGCGGCGTCAAAGCGTGTTCCTCTGGCTGCGAGTGCTTCTATATGAGGTGTTTTCACCAGGGGATGCCCGTAGGCACTGGTGAATTGTGGCGCCAACTGGTCCGCCATGACTAGTAGGATGTTAGGAGGTCGCTTTGTCATTCTTTGCTCGCCATAAATTTTCAAATGAAGCGTTAACATTTTTGCTGAATTCAGCCACAACTTTTTTCGCCAGGATTCAGTAGAAAATTGACGAGGAAAACCTAGCCGGATTCCTGCTTGGATTCATGAATCCAGACAGTCGGATCCAGCGAAAATGGGCGAATCCAGCAGTTTTCAAAGTGAATTTCAATTTGGGAATAAGATTTCAATTCTAAGAAATTTATCATTTTGGGTGAGAAATTCCCAAACTGCCTGAAAATTTTTAGCAAGGTGAAAAAAAATCCCTCCCATAACATGTATGACTCCAGTTGTTGCGCAATTGGCTTGTTCAAACGACGATGGAGCCAACTCGACCAGAGCCTTAATTGTGTCGGGACCCAGTCAATTCTTCGCATAAAAAGATGCGGTGTCAACGCCGGAGTAAAAACCCACCATTGGCCGGAGTAAAAATGTACCAGTTTGATGGTGTTGGACAGTCGTCATTATCCGCGTTCAGTGGAGCAGCCGTAGGGTGCGGAGCTGGG
>CAJQQJ010000141.1 GCA_905480445.1 uncultured Alphaproteobacteria bacterium
CCGATAATCATAGCTGTTTTGCTGCTAGCAGTTTCACGAGCTAGCTCTTCAGCCTTTGCCCTTACTTGCGCAACGAAAGCTGGGCGCAAAGCCAAGTCATCAATGACGTAGCCCGCAAGGCACATTTCATGAAAAACAACCAGGTCGCAGTCAGCTGCTTGTGCCTCATGATACTTAGCCAGTATCTTTTCAGCATTACCTGCAATGTCACCGCCCGTCACATTGATTTGAGCGATGGCTATTTTCAAACGATTTGCCATAGGAAGACTACTTTCGGAACAAGAATTCGCGGCCTACTTTTACCCTTGCTAGGCCATCATATTCAATGATGTCGGCTGTTGCATAGGTTTCAGACCACTTAGCCGGTATGTAGGAACCAGTTCCAATAACGTCCACCGGCGCATGTGCTTCTGCCATCACTTTACATTTGGCAGGCCCAAAGCCGGACGAACCAACGATCTTAACATTAGGAAACCCAGCCTGATCCAATGCATCACGCATATAGTAGAAAGCTGCGGCGGAGGTGCCTGCACCAACCAAATAAGCCAGTTCAGCATCACTGCGATATCCACGAATGGAATAAGGAGCCTTTTCTTCCAAAACAGCATAGGAGACAGAAGGATCCAGCCCTTCGATGAAACGACTGCCTGGCGTATCTATGCGGATCGATAAACTGCCCTCTTTCGCACGTTTTGGGAAGCGTTCACAAACCTCGATGGAATCAGTTACTTCTTGTGCAAAGTAATCAACAAGGACGGTCATCGGATCACCAGGGAAGGCTTCATCGAACATCTCTGCTGCCCGAACTGTCGAGCCCGAATAGCCAATCAAAGCGTGAGGCATAGTGCCAAGACCGCCAGACTGGTCAAAGAAATGAGCTGTTGCATCTGTTGCATTACCAATAAAGCCAACGGCATCGGCCTTGCGCTTAGCACGGTCAGAACCGACCCTTGCCGCATAGGCCATCGTCTCCGCCATCTCACGACCAGCACAATGGCGGGCGTCCATCGCGAGGAAAGCCACGTCAGGCAAATCGGAACACATGGTTGAGGCATTGTAAGCCGCCACACAAGCAGGGCCAAGCTTCATTAGCATTTGCGTCTCAAGATCAATCAAACCTTGCAGCGGTCCAGAGACATAAAAAATCGGCTCACCGGCCCCGACCCATTTGCTTTCTGGAAACAGCAAGTCGATTTCAATCTTGAAGCCACGCTCCTTGGCCATCGACGTCAACCAGTCAATCGCGAGCTTCGGCGCAGAGACAACAGGACGGCGCATAAAGACAGCGTAGGTTACCGGCACATCGCCAAATTTACCCACGACTTCCTTCGTGCGTTTGAAATAGTGATCCGTCCAGCTGGAAACGTCTTTATCATTCGCCTCCTGGGTGAGGAGTTTTCCAGATTGTTTTGCGGTCTCAGTCATGAACAAAGCTTTTGGGGAAAGTTGATCGGGAAGCTTGACCAATGCCTTATGAGCAAATGCAAAAGTAGATCAATCGATTTCTCAGATTTACATAAGGAAAACAGGCACATTGACTAGATTTCCCATTCACAATTGAGAAACCCCGGAAAAGCTTAGCGTTTTCCCGGGGCTTCAAATTCTTTACGAAAGAGCTGCTATTCAGCCGCTGCCTTCTTGCCATTGGCTTCACGGTCAGACTTTAACTGCTCTGCCAAGAGAAAGGCCAACTCAATGGATTGAGACGCATTCAAACGCGGATCACAATGTGTGTGATAGCGATCACCGAGATCTTCATCGCCAATAGCCTGCGCGCCACCGATACATTCTGTGACGTCTTTACCCGTCATTTCAATGTGGATACCACCTGGGTGAGTGCCTTCAGCAGCATGCACATCAAAGAAGCCATCAACCTCTTTCAGAATACGATCAAACGCGCGTGTTTTGTAACCGGATGAAGCCTTGTGAGTGTTGCCATGCATCGGATCGCAAGACCACACAACTTTGGCGCCCTCTTCTTTCACACGGCGAACAAGCGGTGGCAGATGCTCATGGACCTTGTCGTGTGCCATTCTAGCGATCAAGGTAATGCGACCGGCTTCATTTTCAGGATTTAACGTATCGATCAGCTTCATCAATTCGTCTGGATTGGATGTAGGTCCACACTTTACACCAATTGGATTGTCGACGCCTTTGAGGAACTCGACATGTGCACCATCAACCTGACGCGTTCTATCACCGATCCACAGCATGTGAGCGGAACAATCGTAGTACTTACCTGTCAAGCTATCAACACGTGTCAAAGCCTCTTCGTACCAAAGCAAGAGAGCTTCGTGTGAGGTGTAGAACTCAGTTTCTTTCACTTGAGCAACAGAGTCGCCATCAATGCCACAAGCACGCATGAAGCCCAGTGTTTCCTCAATACGGTTTGCCAATTCCTGATAGCGAGCACTAGCCGCACTGCCGCCAACGAAGTCTAGGTTCCATTTGTGGACTTGGTTCAGATCCGCGAAACCACCCTGCGCGAACGCACGAAGCAGATTGAGGTTTGCAGTCGCCTGATTGTAGGCAGACAACATCCGCTCTGGGTCGGGGATGCGCGCTTCTGGTGTAAACGCTATGTCGTTGATAATGTCACCACGGTAAGACGGCAACTCGACACCATCAATTGTCTCAGTATCGGCTGAACGTGGCTTGGCGAACTGGCCAGCCATGCGGCCAACTTTCACGATTGGAACGCCAGCGCCGTAAGTCAACACAACAGACATCTGCAACATGACCTTGAACGTATCGCGGATCATGTCGGCGTTAAACTCTGCAAAGGCCTCTGCACAGTCACCGCCTTGCAACAAGAAAGCTTTGCCTTCTGAGGCAGCAGCCAAACGCTCTTTCAGGCGGCGAACTTCACCTGCAAATACCAACGGTGGGTTGGATGCAAGTTTACGCTCAACAGCCTCAAGCTTGTCCTGTGAAGGATAGGTTGGAACTTGGAGAACAGGTTTTGACCGCCAAGAGGACGGTGACCAGTTGTTATTCATCGAAGGGACCTTAGAGTTTTCTATTAAAGAGTTTAAAATCAATTAAGTAGAGACCTCAGTATAAGGCCTATTTTCCCGTCTGACATTACCGAATTAGCGATGGATTTCCAGTAGGATCAGTTATTTGCAACTTTTAGGGTTGGATATA